>CAZRIR010000016.1:0-14759 GCA_964600195.1 uncultured archaeon
ACCGGAATCTCCTTCTCCATCACTTCCGGGCTCTTTTTCTGCATCCGTCCAGAAGCCTCCATAGTGATCAACGAGCTTGTAACTCGTTCCGGTAGCAACGTCAATCTCTAGTACTACCCATTCACCTAGATTCTCCGTCGACCCAAGAACGCTTGCCATCAAATTTTCGTTATAATTTGTTGCAAGCTTTTCCTTGTCGCGTTCATCTTTTATATTAACTGAAAACATAAATCCTGTTATAAAAATAGCAGAGAAGAGAAGGAAAAATCCAAATATAATTTTATACTTATTATTCTTATACTCTTTCAACTTCTACACTCTTAATTGGATTTCTAATACTAAAACAAACCTCTTATTAGATGTCTCTATAGAATATAACTTAATATAAAAGTATTTCTGGAATGAAAGTGTAGTTTTTATATCTATAATAATTGCACTCGTTTATTTAATCGGATTATATTACCTCTATGAGCAATTCTAAATCAAAATTAACTTACCAATATCAAATAAAAATGAAAAAAATATTGTTAATCCACTAAATTCTTACCAGATTTTTATAGGGGAGTACTCTTTTAAACGAATTTTCAAATATTTTTAATGATTTTTTTTGGAATTCATTTTTTTTACCATAAAGGTCATTGACTAAATGATTCAAACCAAGATCCTCTAAAGTTTCAGGAAGAGGTATCCCCTCTTCATTCCACCCCATTTTTTCACAATATCCCTTATAAAAATTTTTATATTCAGCTGTGATATTTTTGTTAGGTCCTTTTTGGTCAGGAGGGTAACCAACAATCCGTCCAGGTAATTCATTTTCTCCTAATATGATACCTTCTCGGATAGAAAAAGCCTGACGTTGATTTTGAATCCTAAGCCCTATTTCGTAGTAATCCTTATAAGAATAATACCATCCTATTAAGCTATTAATTAGGTCTAATAAAGGATATTCTCCAAAGAGCGTAGCAAATAGACAAAGTCCTGTACTATTAATTACTTGGGTAAAGGAGGTGCTGATAACTTGAGCTTTCTGCTTTTGGTTTATATTTGAATGCCAACTTTTCGGTAATTTAAGCCCCTTAGCAAATTTTTCCATTGGTCCCATTTCTTCCATGAAATCAATGCTGGCAGCATTATGGTTTCCGGGTGTTGGATCATATGCATAGGAATAAGCTAAAGAAGGATATTTCCTTGGATTATGCATGGCAATTTCACATCCAAATGAATTCATTAGAAATTGCTCACTTCTTCGTCCTATTTTTTCTGAAGCTTTTTTTGATCCATCTGCAAATAATTCTCCAATACCCTCTCTCTTAATTATCTTTTTTGCGAGTTTCAATATTGTTTCTGAATTTCCCCATGTTAAATCTAATCCATCCATATTTTCCTTGTTTAAAATTCCATTTTCAAAACATTCAATTGCGAAAGCGATGGTTCCTCCTAAAGATATCGTATCCACCCCCTCTCTATTACAGATATCATTCAATTCTAAAATGGACATGAGATCATCATTAAGGAGCAGGGAGCCAAATGCCGCACAAGTTTCATATTCTGGTAAATGAGTTTCCTCCAAATTCAGCTCCGGCACTATTAAAATTGCCCCGCATTGAACAGGACAGCTATAACAACCATAATTTTTAACTTTATATTTTTGGAGTTCAAGCGCAGAGATATTTTTAGCCTTGGAATAAGGGAAATCAAGCATTCCGATTCCGTTCCAATTTTTTACTGGTGAATCACCTGTTTCGGCACATAAAGTATTTCCTGCTGCCGTTCCTAAGTTTCGCCACACTTGTTTTTTTAATCCAGGAGGAATTTTCATTCCCATTCTCGTTCTCCTCATGAATTTTGCCAATCTTGGAACCATTTTTAAAATTCCTCTTGTCATTCTTCCCGGTTCAGGAACTATTTTTTCTTTATTATATTCCTTTACTATCTTCAGAAATTGAGCTTTATCATGGTAGGGAATTTTTTTATTACCTTTTAGTGCTAACATTTTAAGATTTTTTGACCCCATTACTGCACCTAACCCTTGCCTTGCGGCTATCCTCCTTTATCATTAGCTATTCCTGCAATACATGAGAGTTTTGCTCCTGCTTGTCCTATTCCAGACGTTTTTATGAATTTTCCGTGTTTTTTTTTTAATATCTTTTCAGCTTGTATGATATCAAGCTTCCAAATATCTGAAGCATCCAAAATTTCTTTTTTTCCATCCATGATGGAAACATATTTGGGAGTTGATGCCTTTCCTTTGATTAATATTCCATCATACCCGCATTTTTTTATTTCTGGACCGAAAGTACCTCCTGAATTTGGATTTGCCCAAGTTCCAGTTAAAGGAGATTTTCCCACCACCATGTATCTTCCTGAAAATGGTGCTGGAGTTCCACTAAAAATCCCCGGAAAAAATCCAATTATTGCTTCTTCTCCTAATGGATCAACATTTGCTTTCATATATTTATAGAGTAAATAAACTCCTAAGCCGTATCCACCAATATATTTTTTATAAATTTCCACTGGTAATCTTTCTTCTTCAAAAGTTTCTGCTGATAAATCAATCCATAAAACTTTACCAAAATAACCTCCATACATTATTTCATCACACCTCTTTATCATTTTTTATGTTTTTTATGACCGTGTAAAATTTTGACTAAGTGAACTTTTTACACTTAACTTTAAATTCTAGAAATTATTTCTTGTATTTAAAGGAAAAAGAGAGATTTCATTCAGTAAGTGAAAAAAAATTCACGTAAACTTGAAATGGTGATAAAAATAATAAATTTGAACATTAAGCCGCCTTTTGATCATTATAAAGAACTCCTTGAATTAATTCCTACAGCACAAGAAGCAATATTAAAAGGGTTAAAACGGGATCGAAAATATCACGTAACAAGTATTGAAAAAATAAGGATTAAAGCAAATTTATACCGAGAAATTTTCAAATTGATTCAAGGCAAATGGACTATTGAAATACTTTACTGTATTCTGATGTTCGAGAAGTGCAATTTTAATGAACTAAAAGAAGCTTTAACGGGGATAAATTCAAGAACTTTAACTGATAGATTAAGATTTCTTGAGCAAAGAGGAGTAGTTTCACGGACGGTTTTGACTGAGAGCCCTATTAGGGTAGAATATAAACTCACACAATTCGGAAAAGAGTCATTCATTCTTCTCATCCCATTTATCAATTACTTTATCTTGCCACCAAGTGTTAAAAAACAATTACCTTCATTACATTCTATCGAAACAAGAGTCCAAAAATTTATGAATCAAGAGGCTGAGGAACCTTTTCAACAATCTACTTTTATTAAAAAAATAAATCCGGATTAATTTTATTTTTAAGTTTAACTTTCTAAGATTTAACTCTTAAGGACTCTTTTGGATTTGAAATGGCATTTTCATTTTTAATTAAATCATCCAATTCATTAAGTGATCCAACTAATATATCGGGATTTAATCTTGCAAGAATTTCTTTATTACTCACGCCACTTGCAATTCCTATCGTTTTAAACTCCGCTTCTTTCCCTGCTTCAATATCGGAAGGCATGTCACCGATCATGACAAATTGTTTTCTTGGAATGCTAATGGGATAATCTTTTATCGCAGGTTCAAACGCATTTGGATGAGGTTTCAAGGCAGGTAAATCGTCCGTTCCAAAGATGCCTTTAAAATATTTTTTTAATCCATTTTTTTCCAAATGAAAGAGGATATTATCTTTCTTGCTGTGAGACACAATAAACAGATCGCATTTACATTTCTTGTTGAGAGTTTTTAGTAATGACTCCGTGCCTGGAAATATGAAGGATTCTTTTGCGTATTCCAGGTATTTAGAAAAAATCTGCGTGCTAATGAGAATTTTCTTGATGAATGTTAATTTTTGAAATGCTGTAATCACCTTCACTAAATCATATGAATTCAAGATAATTTTGGGTAAGGGATATCCCTGAAGAGTTTCCACTAAAGCTCCAATTTCTTGAAGTGTCAAGTCCATGTCGGCTTCTATTCGATTTGCTTCAAATGTTTCTTGTATGGCATTTTTCATGGCATCTTTCATGTCAAGCAAGGTTCCATCAAAATCGAAAATGATAGCCTTGATTGTTTGAGATCGAAGTTGACCAAGTAGTTGAACATTATTTTCCATCATCATTCTCCTTGTTTTTATTTGAAATTATTAAAAACTCAGCAACTTTTTAATAAAGAAGTTTCTAATTGATCAAATAATTGTTTTAATAAAGAAAATAGTGTTCTTATAAATTTAAACTTTTCATTGTGTTAACTAATTTAATAAAAGAAGGAATTATTGAATTTGAGTTTTGTTGAAAATTAATGAAAAAAAATGGTTATAGTTTGAAGTAGACTATTTTAATCAAATGTATATCCTTTTTCTTCCCAAGTCTTTTTTATTATTGGATTCCGCTTCATGAATTCACTTCTAATTTCTTTTGGAGCTCTATTCAACAAACATGCAAAATTCACGCAATCGGGACATATTTTAAGTTGAAGAATTGTGAACCAACTTACAATTGCGATAATATAAATAATTAAAGATAGATATATATTGAATAATAGCAAAAATGGAATGGGAAATCCTACAAATATCACAACGCCAATGAAGAATTGAATCTTTTCAGATTTGCTCGCAGGTCCAGGATCATATTTACCTGTTTTAAGCTTGCCCTTATCTATTGGGCAGTGAAGAGATCTTTGACTATCATTAGCATAATATGGACAATGATTACATAGTATGTGACTTTCCCATACATTCAGGAAAAAAAAAGCATAACCAATCCAACCTGCAAAAAAGATAATTTTCCAAATGAATTCAACATTTTGTGTAAAAAGAACTTCCAAAACAACTGGAATGACTCCTATAAAAAATGGAGTGGCAAAATATATCATGTATTTCAACCCAGGATGACAAAAGATTTTCTGATTTAAATCACAATCCCTACACTCTGACTCATCCTTCCAAATGCAAATTTCAGTGGCTAAACCCGTCAATTTTTTTTTCTTTTTTCTTCTTAAGCTCATGTCATATAACTGGTTTTTATAATTTTTCTTAATAAATTATCAAAAAAAACTCTAATAAAAATATTCTTATTTAGAGAAATTATTGAATCACTCAATATGTATAATAGGTAAAATTTAATTCCATTTCCACATTTTTTTTTTCATATAAAAAAAGTATATAATCCTATAATGGCCAAAAACTCAGAATATCGATTATTACCTTTATTTACGTTAGCATTTTTGCGTGTGGCTAGCACTTTTAGCATCACTTTAGCTCTTCCTCTTTATTATTATGGTAAATTAGATAACGGGCTAATAGGATTTTTAACGGGTGCAACAGCATTATCATATTTATTTTCTCCATATCTTTTTCGAAATGCATACAAAAAAATAGGAATAAAAAAAAGTCTCCTAATTGCTACTACGGGAATGTTATGCGTGCAAATTGGACTTCAATTTTCTCTTGATTATTGGATTCCAACCTATTTCTTGTTATTTTGGGATGGAATTTCATTAGGATTATTTTGGCCAATCATCTCGAGTGCATATACATTGATTCTATCTCATGATGGTTTTCGTAATAGCAATAGAAATAAAGATAAATTAACTCGAAATTTGGGGCTTTCATGGAATAGTGGTGGAATATTTGGATATTCGATAAGTGCCATTGCGTTATTCATCATTTCAAACATACTCCTCGTATTTCGTATATCTCTTATCTACACAATAATTGCTGTAATCGCAGCTTTACTATTACAGGAACCAAATTCTTTTGATTTAAATGGTGAATTGCTAATGGGAAAAGAAGTAAAATTGGAATCTAATGAAAAGTATATATTTCCCTATTATGTCCCTCTCCTCATCCTTTCAATTTATACCTTTCTAATCGGAATTTTTGGGATACTCTTTCCCATTAAACTTGAAATATTAGGATATCATAATTTCTTGTCATATTTATTGAGTTTTATTCGAATGATTGTTCAAACCATAATAATCACGGCAGGCTTGACATTTAAAATACGGACATTAAAACGGCTCGTTCCAATTACTCTCGTTCTTATGGTTTTTGATGTCATCATTTTTGGAGTATTTGACAATATTATAATTTATATAATCGTGTTTGGGTTCCTTGGATACATTTTTGGTCTATTTTATTGTTTTCCTTTTAAAATGAGCATTCTTAAAAACATGGAAAAGAATAACATGAGAGGTACGACATATTTTGAAACTGTAAGTGGCATTAATTTTTGGTTAGGACCTGTCATCGGAGGATTACTGTTAGCCATCCCCACATTATTTGGTTTTATTACATTAGCAATTATTATTTCAATAATTAGTATGATTTATCTCTCTCTTCAAAATAAAATAAGACCTATTTGATTGATTTTATCACCATGTTTTTTATTTTGTACAAGAAATAGATAGAATTAAATATATTTATTGATAAAATTCGCGATGAGTGCATGCGCTTTTTTCGCATCAGAATTCCATTTTTTACGCGTGAATCCATGTCGGGCTTTCGGAAAATCATGTAGTTCTGCTATCACACCTGCTTTTTCGAGCTTTTGGGAATAAAGGATCCCATCATCACGAAGCGAATCCTTTCCTGCTATGATAATTAGCGCAGGTGGGAGATTTGATAATTGCTCCGTAGTTGCAAAAACAGGTGAAATATATGGTGATTTTGCGGTTTCAGTATCTACGTAACTTGCTTTGAATAAGGGCCCCAATCTAGTTGTCAATCCTTTCTTTCGATGTGGTTTATGAGAGGGATCAGAATATAAATCTAAAGGTGGATAGTCCAATACTTGGAATCTTAAAACCATTTCACCGTTCTCCATCGCCTTTATGCATGTAACCGCGGCTAAATTAGCTCCTGCACTATGACCTCCGATTCCAACATGATCTGGATCTATTTTATATTTCGTGGCATTCTTCATATAGTGTTTGACTATTTCATAAATCGCCTCAACTGCAATTGGATATGGAAACTCTGGAGCCTTTGGATAATCAATACTAACGATTTTAACGTTAGTTTTTTCTCTAAAGTAGAGATTCATCTCTTCATCATCCTCTGCAGTCATTAAAATGAACCCACCTCCATGCATGTCGACATATAACGGAGAGATATCGGGAGAATCGAATCCATATTCCAAAACCCTTACATTGCCATGAGATGTTTCGATATAACGTTCTATACCTTTTTTGTGCTTGAACAAGAATTTTATCTTGATAGAGCTATTAGCCATTTTTCTCAATCGTTTTGCTTTTTTGAACAATTTTTCCTGCATCATTTTAATTCTTTCATTTTTTTAAGCACTTATTTAATGTAAAAATAGATTTAATTTAATATTTCTTTATTCAGATTTTAATGTTACTACCTACTTTCATCTTTTGGTCTACTCATTTATTTCTCATCAAATAGTTATCAGATAATCCATCGGTTATTGTGAATTACGAATCATAGGAATTATCTTTAATTAATTATGATCATTATGGTCACATGTTAGGTTTTATAAAATCTGCATATTACCACTTAAGTTCCTACAATAATTAAATTAATCAGTAGAAAGGGGATGAAGCAGGTAAACAAATAAAGGACTTTAATTTAAAACACAAAAAAAAATCAAATACAGTTTATTAGCAGGTATGTTGTATTTAATTACATATAAAGAATTTTTCATCTATCATTACAAATAATAAAAACATGTATCAAAATATTGAAAAATCCTATAGAGAAATAAAAGACCGAGCTAGTATAAGAGAAAAATTATTAGAAAACGTTATTTTGGATACCCATTTAATAATTATGAAATGAGACTCTTATATACAATCTCCAAAAATTCCATAATAAGGAAATTTAACTCTTTACTTGCCTTAAACATAAAAAATTACCCTCTTTCTCATGATCTATTCTTCTTATGTAAATTACGGTAAATTTATAACGTATATTACGTGGTATTTATATCATGGACAAAAAAGATATTAAAAAAATAAATAAAATTAAAGAAGACCAAATATTTGGTCATAATAAATTAAATTTGCAGTCAAAAGTTTATCAAAAATTCATGGATTTGGAATTTGAAGCATTTAAAGATGGAGAGCTTAAGAAATATCAAAAAGAATTAATTGCACTTGGCATTTCAATAGTTATAAATTGTGAATCATGCATGGAATGGCATGTTGGAGAAGCATTAAAAGCAGGAGCATCAGAAAAACAAATTATAGAAGCGATTGAGGTTGCTATAGAGATGGGTGGTGGACCTGCTACGGTTTTTAGTAGGTTTGCATTAAAAGCATTGGAGTTTCATGAGAATAAAAAATAATTACCTAAAAACTAATTTCAAATATAAATAAAAAAATCTACTTTTTTAATTATAATATGAATCAAGATATTCTACTAATTTATTTTTATAATCCCATTCATTATTAACCCAATTTTTAACATTTTCCAGAAAAATTTTCATTTTCCGCTCTTTAAACTTAGTTATATAATGTGTAAGTATCATTACAAATATCAAAGACACTTCGGAAAGTAAAATGGTCCATTCTAAAAAGAACATGGTGATTTTAATATTTGCCGTATATATTGTAATTAGTGGTGAAAAGAAATATAGGAAATGACAAGCAACTGTAATAAAAGCAAAAATAGATCTAATCTTCCCCGTCTCTGGAATCTTGAGTAGCATTACACCATACAACAAAAAATAAGTAAAACCCCCATAAAAATAAAAACCTGCGGCAATCGAGTGGGCAACAGTTAAATGAAGTGGAAAAAGTCCAACCAATAAAAATCCCAATGAAAACGATAACGCTGCTAAAGACATGATATCTAATATTCTTTCATTCACTCCTTTATCTCGCAAGATACGAATTTCATGAGTGAGAAAGAAAAAAATGATTCCACTCGTGATAATCCAGCCAAAATTAAATACAATATTAGCTCCGCCAGGTCCATCTCCTAAATGACTGATCCAATGAGTAAAAATAGAATAACTTGGATCAGCAGCCAAATAGAGGATTACCGCTATGAAAGTAGATAAGGAATAAGTCAGTAATCCCATCCAACCAAAATAGATACCATTCACATGATCATATAGATGATACATGAGATTCTCTACTTTTTTATCGACATGATAATACCATTGTTCAATATCATCAATCCATAATTCTAATTTTTTTTGATCAACCATTTTTTTTCACCTATTTTTTAAATTTCAAATTTTATGAAATCTATTATCTAAGTACTAACCTAACTATTTAAATGTTCCCAATTTTCAAAAATTATGAAACCATAAAACCTATGATTTAAAAGGCAAATTATATTATTTCATAAAATTTGAAAGATCTGAAAAATTTAAATAGTAAAATGACTATTCATATTATTGGAAATGACCAATGATACAACAGAAAGTCTTTTTGATGAAAAATTAAGTATATATGAAAAGAAATTAGTTGAATTTTTTACGGATATTGGCGAACAAAAGAGATTAAATCCTAAATTTTTGATAATGTCTGTTTATTTAATAATACACGGAAAATTAACTCAAAAACAACTAAAAGAATTAACAGGATTTTCATTAGGAACTATCTCTACCATTTTATCGGTAATGTTAGGGACAGGATACTACGAGAAAGAAAGAATTCCTGGAACCCATGAATATACATATCGTTATCTAGGAAATATTGAAGATTTAATCCCTAAGGGGATTGAAAATGCATTAAAAAGCTTTCTCCAATCAGAACTTTTTTTGAAAAAGAAAAAAGAGCAATTGATAGAATTGAAAAAAAAGAAAAAGAAAGGTGCAATATTTCTATTGAATCGTATCGATGAATTAATGGGTATTTTTAATGTGTATCGGGAAATGCTTTCACCATTATCTGGAACTACAATAAATGAGGAATGATTATTAATTGTCTGAGCCCAAATTTGATCCTGAAGTATATGTGATAGAAGATGATATCATAACTTACTTTCTTTCTTCTCCCATTTTTGCAAACAGAGATCCGCTTTTCATAAAAATATTATTATTGTTCATTACTCGGAAGAATCTCACGCAAAAAACTATTCAAGATATAACAGGAATGTCTGCAGGTAAAATCTCTGAAGAAGTTAATGTTCTTCTTGATATGGAACTCATTGAAATCTCGGACAAATCAAATACAGGAAAAATTACATATTCCGCCAGTTCAGCTGGTATGGTCCTACTAAATTTTACGGGATCGATATTAAATAAATTAGCTAAATGGGAAAATGAATTGAGAAATATGAAAGAAGATTTGGAAGCTAATAGGCCGCAACTTAATGATTTAAATGGATATGAACGTCTATACCAAAATGTAAAACAATTTTCCGCATTATTCAATAAATATAAGGAATTGAACCTAATACTTCAAAAAAATTCTCAAATATCCTTAAAATAAATTCAGAAAAAGGAAAATAAAATATATTTCATACGGGGATATCTCGTTTGTTGAAAATGATCACTGAAATAATCGTTATGATAATGGAATATATGACTAATACAAAGGCGTGCAGCCATACAAAATCCAATGTGTGATTAATGAGCATGTTAGATGGCATGAAGTAATAGAAAATACTAAAATATTTGATTCCTTGTATTGCCTCAGGCATCAATCCCGTAAAAGAACCTAATGCATAAAAAAAGATCATAACGCCAAAGCTAAATGCTAATGATAACCTTGTATTCAAGAAAGTAGAAAAGAAAAATCCCGTGCTCACGAGCGCTACGAGAAAGAGAAATAACCATGCTATTGCAATAATCAATTCATTGTAGTAAACATCTGCAGGATTGATGTTTGGAACCGTTATGATCCCTATAAATAGACCAAGCGCCACCGCACTAGTTATGAGAAAAGCCGTGCTCACGTGTTGCAGGTATTTACCTAGGACAAATTCCCATCGTTTTATAGGTTTTGAAAGCACCAGATCAATTGTTTTATTATCGATTTCCTTTGGTATATCTTGAGATGCTCTTAATATGAGATAAATTCCAAAATACATCCAAGCAAAGGAAAAAATATACGTGCTTATGAAACCACCAAATTCAGCTAATGCTAATTGACCCCCTACCATTTCAAGAATGAATTCCGGATATCCTTTAAAAAATTCTTCCATTCCTGCAAAAAGCTCGGGATTGAAAATTGTCAAGAACCAGAATGAAAATAATCCCATTAATAACGTGTAAAATAAAATTCCCTTCCGACCTAATACTATTTCATTCCAACTTATCTTTAAAGTTTTGTGAATTTCGTTGAGTGAATTTTTTAGATTATTGATAATATTTATTCGATAATTCTTAATACTCATTGTATAGCACCTCCATTTAAAATAGAATTAGTATCTTTATAATATTGCAGAAATATGTTTTCCAGACTTGAATTTTGAATGGTTATATCTTTAATAGGAAGCCCCGCCCATACACGATTACCAAGATCGCTCATGATCTTTCTCATGGCATCAGGTGGCAATAAAAATGTTAATTGAGTTTCAAATTGATGTTCCACGATTGCTTCCGGAAACTCACTTGAGAGATACGTAAGGAATTCCTGCTTGCTCTCACCTGCTAAGAAATCTAATTCGATTTGTTTTAGACTTTTTGCCTTGAGATTTTGGACATCAGATATTTCAGCAATTTTTCCCTTTTTAATAATCGCAATGGTATCGCAAAATTTTTCGACTTCGGGGAGTACATGACTCGAGACAAACACGGTACAATTTGATTCTTTTTGGCGCTCTGAAACAATTCTGTAAAATTCAGATTGCATTAATGGATCGAGACCAGAAGTGGGTTCATCCATTACCAATAAATCAAATTTACCCATCAAGGCAGTGAGGACCCCAACTTTTTGTTTGTTCCCTTTACTCAATACACCCATCTTGCGATCCATATCGATCTGGAGACGTTCAGACACGTCTTTAATGAAATCCCAGTCAATAGTGATATCGTATAACTTTGCAAAAAATTTTATCAGTTTTGTTGCCGTTATTTGTTTGTAAATTCCTAATTCTCCTGGTAAATAACCAACTCGATTTCGGAATGATACATCTTTTGTCGGATCAATTGATTCACCAAATATTTTAATTTCTCCTGCTGTAAGTTGTAATAAACCTAGCAAGCACCTGATCGTTGTCGTTTTTCCCGCACCATTTGGGCCTAAAAAACCAAATCTCGACCCTTGAGGGACATTAAATGAGATGTCGTCAACAGCTCTTACCGTTCCCTTAGAATAATACTTGACCAAATTTTTTACTTCAATTGCATTCATAATTTTTCTTCCTCAATATTTGCAATAAATTTATGGGACATTTAATCCTATATATCGATCATTGATCTAATTATTTAAATGTTTCGATCAATGATCTAAAAGAATTCTTAAAATAAGAGTATACAAATCTTAATCGAAAATTATATATAGATCAATGATCAAATATTACTTAGTGACTAAATTAGATACTAAGAAAAAAATAGTCAAAAAAGCTTTAGAATTAATAGCTAAAAAAGGTTATAATAATGTTAGCTCTAGAATGATTGCTAGAGAAGTAGGTATAAGCGTGAGCACCCTTTTTTATCATTATCCTGAAGGTTTAATAGATATTTTGCTTGATTCATACCAATTCTTCGAAATAGAATTAAAATTGAAAGATATATTTTTTGATGGAAAAATTACAGATGAAGATATAAAATCATTTTTTCATCGACAATTGAAAATGGGTAGAAAGATGAAGGACTTAATATTTGCCTTAGAAAGTGCCTTATTTGCAGACCCTGAATATTTTAAGAGTAAATCTAGCAAGGTTGTGAATGAAGATCTTGAAGAATTAATGATGGTCAAAAAATTGTATGAAAAGATTGCTGGTAATGAAATTTCTATGGGATTACTTTTTAAAATGATTTCAGTTTGGAAAGCTCTTGTCCGAAGACATATTATTTTTGATAATATTTATGGCTCTGATGAGGATTTTACAAATATGATGATTAAAATACTTCGTGCTATAGCTAATGAAGATTATTGAAATTTTTTTCTCCCTTCTTAAATATAAATAATTAGATATATAATTGAATATATACAAGTTTACGATTTTTAATATTGTTTAAACTCTAGAATTATGATCTATCTTCTTTATATAATTCTAACTAAGAGTTAAAATTATAATTAACAACAAACTAATTAGATTCAAAAATATATAAAAGAAACAGAAAATTAATTGATGTAATTCATATAGTAATAATTATAAGAACCATTTTAGATGATATTGCCATCTTTCATAAGTTCATTTATGAGTGAATCTTTTTCAAACACATTTAATGAATAGACACGATTTTTATTGAGTTTGTTTTGCCTTAAATTAAGAGTTTTAAGTAATTTCAAATTTTCAATCTCGCGTGGGATGAAGTGTAGTTTATTATCTGATAAGTCAAGTATCTCAAGGTTCTTTAGATTTGAGATTTTTTTAGGCAATTCATTTAGTCTGTTGCCAAGAAGGTGTAATTCTTTAAGATTGGAAATTTCAAATACTTGAGGGGGGATTTTAATAAGATCATTATTAGATAATGATAAAATCTTGAGATTTTTAAGCTCTTTAATTGATTCAGGTAATACCTTGATTTTATTATCACTTAAAATCAACCTTTCGATATGCCTAAGACCACCAATTGATTCAGGTAGTTTTTCCAATTTATTTTTGTATAAAAATAATGTCCTTAGGTTATGAAGGTCTCCAAGACATTCTGGTAAGGTTTTTATATTATTTCTTTCCAAATCCAACAATTCAAGCGAAGTGAAATTGCAATATGAATTAGGTAATTTTCTTATTCTCATTTCCCTTAATTCGAGAACTTTTAATGAGTTCATAAGACTGATATTTTTAGGGAGGGTATAAAAGTCAAAGTAATCACTCTTTCTATTTAAATAAAGTCTTTCAATTAATTGGAGTTTAGGATGAAATTTTACATCATTTATAGTCAAAGCTCCGAAATAACCTTTTAATATAAGCCATTTAACTAATTTTTCTATTGGAAGAGCCACGTCCTTATCCGGCTGCCAGTTATATCGTTTTACATAATATGCTTCACGTTGATCTGGTGTGGAAAAATAAGAAAGATTTGCCGTGATGTAATCATCATAAGTCCGAAAATCTTTCTGAGTCTCCAAGAGATTCAGACATTTTTCGCGTAATGCTCTGATAAAGAGATTATTTTCTTTTTCTTTATCTTCCAGAAGATATATGAAACCCTTATCTATCAATAATTTCACAAGGGGAAGGTCGTTATTATTTTTAAACGTTTTAATAATTCCCTTTTTTATTTCATTAAACAGCATCTCCTGCTCGGTATCATTGAAATAATCTAAGTAATCTTGCTCAATCAAATATATAATGGTAGGAGGCCATCCACTCGTAAATCTCTTGATGATTTCGCTCTTAAAGACGCTCTTGGCTTTAACATCTCCTAAATCGACTAACGTCTTCAAGAGTTGAAATGCAATACGAGAATCGAGGATTCGAGTGTCATAATTATTCTCCACCCAAGCTTGAATGTTTGAATAATGTGCCCAAAACTCGGTTTCAGGAGATATTCTGATACTATCTTACCATGGTGGATTAGGACAAGGAAAATTCGCCCATATTTTTAATGCTCACGACGGTCAACCTTTAACCTCAGAAATGAAAGTGAATAAATTTTTTCAGGTTGCAAATAACGGTGCTGACTTTCCCTGCGCGTGTGTAA
>CAZRIR010000017.1:0-2779 GCA_964600195.1 uncultured archaeon
ATTTCTGGCCAAAATAAATGCTTCACCTTTAAAATCCTTGGGTTCTAATACACTCAATATAGATCTTTTATAGGACAGAAATTGAGCCATATTTTTCCTTTTATTAAGAAGAATATCAAATCCAACGCCTGTAAGTCCAAATTTTCTATTTGCCACTACTACATCTCCATCATTAATACCCTTGCGATAAATGATTTTTGAATCAAATTGATATCCAATCACAGTTGGATTTATAATTATTTCTTTAGTTTCATTGAGATCTCCTCCTATGTATTCCAAGCCATACTTTTTTGAACAATCGACTATTCCTTTTATAATATCTTCAAAATCATTTACAAAAAAATTCCTCGGTAATCCCATCGAAATGACAATCGCTCTTGGTTTTACATTCTTTACTATGAGATCACTGATGTTCATTATAACAGATTTCCTGCCAATTTGGTAAAAATTCATTTGTGGTGGAACATCAGTAGAAGACACAAGCATGTCCGTATTTAGAACTGCTTTCATAGTTTTATCGTTATTGGGAGGAAGAGTAAAGAAAAATGAATCATCTTGGATCAAATTTTTTCCAGTTCTCTCAGTTATGATCCTTCTTATAATATTTATAGAGCCCGTTTCTCCTATATCACTGAGTAATTTGATTTCTTTCATTAGATAAGTTTATAATATGTTTAAAATTAATAAATATTAAGTTATCATTATTCAAATCACGCCTCTGTGGCTTAGCGGTATAGAGATAATACTCCGTACTAGCGATTGATTCGTAATCATGATGAAAAATGAAGGAACATCAATCGGTCGTGGGTTCAAATCCCACCAGGGGCTTTATCATACTTCTTCTGCGACTATAAATCTCTTGATCATTTGGAGGGCCAACATTTTAAAAGCATCATTAATGTTTTCTCCTGTCTTAGCAGAGGTTTCAATGTAAGTTAATCCAAGTCTTTGAGCTAAATCCTGCCCTTGTTCCGTGGATACTTTACGTTCATCAATTAAATCAATTTTATTTCCAACAAGGATCAAAGAAATCGTTGGTGAGGCGTTCTTGATTTCTTCATGCCATATTTCAAGACTATCAAACGTATCTTTCCGTGTAACATCATATACGAGCAATCCTGCTTCAGCGTTTTCAACATATGCCATTCTAACTCGCTTGAATTGTGCTTGACCTGCTAAGTCCCAAATCACAAATCGAACTTTACTGCTCAATCCTTCAAAAGCACACTCCTTTTTCATGATAGAGGTTCCTATCGTTGATTTATAATCCGTTTGAAAAGTGTCTTCTACAAAACGATGAACCATGCTAGTCTTTCCAACACCACCCTCGCCTCCCAAAATTAGTTTATATGCATATTCACCAGATTGGATTTTAATTTTTTGAAGAGTGTCCTTTTTTCTCTCGATTTCTTGTCCATCTTTATTGGACATAATTTTTGGGATCACGGGACTCACCGTTCTCCCATCAAAAACCCTCGCTATCTTTTCCGCTGTTAAATAAGCATAAGGAAAAACGGGATCGATCATGGCAACAGCATCTAAAACCGTTACAAAAACGGCTTCAGGTCCAGCTTCGCAAAAAATGAGACGATAATCTTCCGTGTCAAACGTTCCCGTTCCAAAAGCTCCCGAACTAAATTCTTTAGTTATTCGAGTCAAAACGGGCTCGACTAAAGCACTTACACCTCCAACAATTTCTTCATCTACCGTTTTATCTGTCGATTTGCCTGAAATTGCTTCAATTACCAATCCTTCTCTATTTACTATTATAACAGCAATTAAATCTTTACCAACTTCTTGAATATACCATTTTAGAAGGGCTTCGAGCTTTTTTCTATCCACGGACACGTTTTTTTTACCTTTTTTACATCAAATATCGTTGTTTTAGTTAAATAATAACTAATCTACTAATTAATAATTTGGTTTTATTACTAAAAAAAAATGAAAATTGTATAATATAAATTTATTTAATAAATAACATAAGAAAGCAAAAAAATTTAAAATTTATTTAATTTATAATTTAAAGCAATAAGAGTAGTATCTTAACTAAAGTTCTTGCAGGAGTTGCCAAGATGGCGATTCTTTGGAATCGCATGGGAACCTGGTCTACGGCGCTGGACCGAGGCTCCAGAAAATCCTTAAAATTCAAGGATTGGATAATCTCATAGGAGTTCGAGGGTTCAAATCCCTCCTCCTGCATAGTCTTCATTTCATTCTAAAATTTCCCATAATTTAAAAACTCATAATCTTATAGTTTCTATAATTAACACACAGGTGATTTAAATTTCGAGTTTTTTGAATAATTCTGCTGTACTGAAACATGTTAATGTATTATCGCTCAATCGTATACTTGATACAAGTGCAAAAAGAAAAATAATTAATTACGTGCAGAATGAACTCGCAGAAGGAAATATTATAAATCGTCTGGAATCTTTTGAATATTATTCCCTTTCAAATCTAAAATCTTTTTTCCTTGTTTTTAATTGTTTAACAATCTCTCTTGAAGATATTTTTTTATTATTATTTGAAATAAATTGGATTCATACAATATTTTTACTAATAATAATTTTCCTAATTATTGTTAGTCTCGATATTTTTGTCAACCCTAACCACTTTGCCCTATTGGGAAAAAAAAAAACGGCAAGAAATATCATTGGCGAAATTTC
The DNA here is from genome assembly GCA_964600195.1 of uncultured archaeon. Taxonomy (GTDB): domain Archaea; phylum Asgardarchaeota; class Lokiarchaeia; order Sigyniarchaeales; family SOKP01; genus FT1-020. Next base: position 2,667 of record CAZRIR010000017.1, read on the forward strand.
TAGTCAAAATAAAAGTTTTAAAAGGCCTCTAATCATATTTTCTTCTCATTATGAAAATAATGCAAGAAACTATTCGCAAAGAACGGTCTTAATACTTATATTTATAAACCTTG
>CAZRIR010000017.1:2879-14677 GCA_964600195.1 uncultured archaeon
TATGGACGGGTGGGGAAAAATATGGTCTTTGGGGAATTAGAAATTATTACAAAAAATATATATTTGAATTTTATAAAAAATATGAACTAAATGAATCATATAATATTTCAATCGATGAGATTGGAAATGATATGGGGCTTGTAGAATACCTCGGGATGATTAGAAAAAAACAAATAAACGAGCCGCTTAATGCGATATTAGGAGCAATTGCTAATAGAATGAATATAAAACTTTCAAAACTTACTTTACCTAACTCATTACCTTATCATTTTGTGATATTTAAAAAATATTCAGCAAAATTTGATAAAAAAATTCACTTTTCTAGGTTTTCCTCATTACAAAAAAAAAAGAAGCTAAATTCAAAAGAAGATCTTGATAAAGACCTGTTCCAGAAAAATTTAAAAAATTGTATTAATCTTTGCTTCAATGCTGCAAAAAGTCTGGATAAGAGGGTAGAATAGCATATTAAAAAAAATCACTTAGCTTTTGTTGCTTGATTTTGGGATTATTTGTTAAACTTTGAACATATTCTTCAACGAGCTCCATCCGCTGCTTGGTATAATCATCTAAATTGAAATCCTTACACAAATCTATTGAACGTTGTATGTATTTCTCAATACCGCCTCTATTTACTGTTAAAATGATATTATTCCCACATTGTGGGCATCTACCTGAATTTGAAATTGGAGTACGACGAAATTTTGAATTGCATTTTACACATCGAAATCCTTGAACTGCAAACTTTCGAAGATTTCCCAGAATATCTGGGGTAAAATGAGAAGAAAGTATTTTTTCTGCGACGTTTTTAGCATCAACAGCACCAATAATTTTCGCAAGATGTAATTGAGCGGATATTTTTTCATCCATGCTTTCATAACTTTTATAAGCCGTCATCGTAGGACCCTCATTAATATTGCTTGTAGGAATATTAAACCCTGATTTATATTGCTCTTTTTTTCCTAAATGCTTTTTTACTAATTCTATGACCCCATCCATTTCAGAGGGAATTACATAATTTTGGGTGGCTTCATAGAATTCTAAGGGATATTGAAATAGAGTATCAACATTGTGAGCCTCACTATCTACCTCATTAGGATCCAACAAGGTTGAGATGACTAACGTTGCATCCATTCTCCCCCCTATTTTACTTGGTAAGTAATATCTCGAAAAATTCAAGATTGGATCTAACAAAAGCATGACTCCATCCTCATCTCCATCACATTGATGGGTGATGATATGTTCATTCACCATAACCGTATGATAATTTTTTGCATTTAATGAATATACAAATTTTTCATTCAAACTCTTTATTTCAATATTCTTAATACCTAATAATCTATGATTTTGGAATGTTTTCTCTGGTCTTGTATTTTTTATTGTAATTATATTATTAAGGATCTTAGTTTTTCTTACAGAAGTAAACCCTATGAAATCCTTGAATTTGATTACATTAACACCTCTGATTTTTAATTTATATTCAATATTATCATTTCTCTCGTATCTCGAGATTCCTGAGAAGATTCCAAATTTTAAGAGCGCTAGATCTAAGTCGTAAATTAAATTTTCACTAAAAGAGCTACAATTAACTGTTTTTCTGCAAATATCTAAGCCACCATCACCGCTAAAATATGCTGCTAACAATGAACATAATTTATGTTTAGGAATTTTTAGTAATTTTGGGGGAATTCTTTTGGTTCGTGCTGTATTATGAAATCCAATTATATCTTTAAAGAAATAATAAATCACTCTATTAGAAATAGTTATTCTATTATCATTCACATATGGTTTGAAACGGATTCCAAAAATTTCTTTAATGCAAGAAAGCATATCTTCCCGTAAATCTTTTTCTGAAACAGCTAAATCAACTTGATAACCTTCAGGTATTTTTCTATAAAAGCCTTCAGCAATATAATAACCAAAAAGTTTCATTAAAGAATTATTTGCTTTAATCCGCCTAAAAACTAGCGTATGATCCCTTTTAAAGCCAAGATTACAATCTGGAATATCATTTATTGTTAAATTATTGAATTCTAATATTTCTAATAATTTATCAAATGGAATTGAATCTCGATCTCCATAATAGCTATTAAGTGTATTTTTATTTATACTTAAATGTTCTGCATTTAATTCTAAACCCCTTTTACCAATGATTCCTTTTACAAATTCTTTTATTCCTCTTATCATTAATTGATTCCAGATTGGTTTAAACTTTTCTTTATGAAATTCATTTATCAAATCAAATTCTTCTATATCTTTAATTTCGGTACTAAATAAAGGAAGAAGCATTTTATCGGACTTTATCACCTCTAATGCCTTTTTTTCTATAATTTCTCCGTTTGAATAGACAAGAACAGGGTGATTAAGGGTAGTTTCAAAACTACGACCAGAAACTAGTTTAAATCTGATTAGTTTATTGTAATAAGGTGATTTTATTACATCATCTATATCGGTTGTTATTATATTTCCTGTTTCTTGGTCATATGAATAAACTTTTATACTTTCTTTAGGATTTTTTTCTTTTTTAACAAAAACTTGTTTTTCAAATGATTCAGGATGAAAATAATTATCATATAACTCCTTTATAGAAATTCTCTTGATATCTCCGTTAAAATCAACTAGAATTTTTGTTCCTCCTGGAAAACAATTCCTTCTCTTCGCTGCGTGCCAAAAAGGATGGGCATAGATAGAGCGGGCTGGAGAAAATCCAATGATTCTGCCGATAATACCTGCACTTGTATGAGGCGCTAATCCAACCACGAGATGTCCTACTAAATCATCTCGAGTCGATACATTATAAAACTCATCCATGTTATAAAAATATTCCAATTCCTCATCTATAAATTTCGCAACTTTTATAAAATAATTCGCACAATCATCTGAGAGGAGGATATCTTGAACCATTAATTCAACAATTTGATTTTCCTCCTTTAGAATTTCACCTCTATAGTCGTGAGTATATCCTAATTCTTTCAGCTTCTTGATACCAACACCAATTTCATTCGGTTTGAAGTGAGTTAAAGGTATATCCGTGGCATCATACCTGATTTCTGCTGTCTTATAAACGAGAACATCATTTTTAGCTCGTAGTATGCCTTTAGCAATTGGTTCAGGAATTTTAAATTGATTAGTTAATCCAATTATACCTTTAAATTTTTTAGGCAAGGTTAGTCTTAAATTTTTTAGGGTATTATTCAAGTAGGAATGAATGTTAAATGAAGCCTCACTTGCTGTAACTAATGGATCATTACAATTTGGACATGTTATTTCACCAAAAGGATATACCTTTTTACATTTCACGCAAATTTTTTGAACTTCGGTGTGTGTCCCACATTTTAAGCATTTATTAAATATCCCTAGCGTTCCACATTTGGGACATTTTTTCCGGCAAACATCAATCTTGATTTTTCCAAATTCTGCGGCTTTTTCCACTAATCTTGATGTACCTACCTTGTCACTTAGGGGAAATAATGAATGAATTCCCTTCATGCTTTTTCTTTCAGATTTTTCAGGACGCCCCATTCTCGTGCCCATAAAATAAGGTGCTTTATTTCTCACTATAATTGATGATAGCTTCAAAAAATATGAAAAGACCGTTTCATTTTTCTCAATGGATACTCCCTCTTTATCATCAAGCTTAAATAATATAGAATAAACATAATCCATCGATTTACTAAAATGAATTTTATTATCTTTCAACCTATGCAAGATAAATGCTTTTTCCAAGATTTTTTTAGTCTCTTTGGAATTATTTAGAGTTATTTTTCTATTAGTTGGAGAATAATTTGCTTGAAATTGTTTCCTTAAAAAAACTAATTCCTCTGCAGAAATATTACCCCAAAAATCTACATAAGCGGGATGTAAGGGAACATCATATTTTTTGGATATATTTATGGCCTCCTCAGCTGTTGGAGTATTATTAAATGGGTCATCAATGTATTTCTTAATTTTTTCAGAGATTTCCTCTTTTTTTACTGCACGTTTTAGTTCCAAAGCCCACCATTCTTCAACATAGCCAGAAGGTATTAAAACATGATTATTTTCTGCAAATTCGCCAAATCCGAAAAGAATATCTCCTAAAAATAATACTTTTTGTATTTGAGGAAATACTTTTCTGCCCATTGAATAACTCGATACTCGAATTACATCTCCACTTTCTAATTTTACTATTGGAGGTTCAATTGAATCTACAGGACATACGCTAGTGCTTTTTCCGGGTCTCTCAATTCTTAGCTGTGTTCCTATTGCAACAAAATCATCAAGAATTGCCAAGGTGGCGGGATGCATACCTCCCGCTGCTAAACCCGTATTACGAGATTTACCATATCTAATTCTGTGACCACCTGTTTGAGATGGATGACTGAAAACTGGTCTTCCTGCTATAATATCTGCGACGTATTTAGAATTTGGAGGGATCAAATGGACATCCTTATTTTTTTTTTCATTGGTTTTATGGTCTCCTTCCTTTTTCTCTTCCTTTTGAGCAATTTTTTTTAATTCCCCTAACCAATCCCATCCTTCTAATTTCATGCTTTTTGTTATTTTCAAAAGCTTAGAGGCTTTTAAAAGAATACCATCGTTTAATACTAAGCAAGCTCCACCTCGGATATTATTTGTTTCAACACGAGGAAGGTTTCTAAATGCTGAAACTTCCTCATCTTCAGTTGAGTCACCATTTATTTCTACGGGTAAGTTCTGAACTGCAAATCTTATCTCATCATTAGATGATGGATATTGTAGGTGAACTCTCCTGTCATAAAGTTTGACTTCTTCAACATATCTACCTGTTTCACCTTCAGTTGCAATATACCGGGGAATATTTGATTTTTTTCGCACATAATCTGCAATTAAGACACACAAAGCTGCTGTAGTACCACCCGCAGCACGAATAGGTCCCGCAAAATATAATGAGAGATACTTTTGTCCTTGTTGATCTTCACGAATTTTTATTTTAGAGATACCTTCCAATGGAGCACTTACAACACCCATGGTTTTTATCGCTAAACCCACTCTAATTGCTCTTTCAACTCTTTCGTCTAAAGATTTAATTTTTCCAATTTTTTGATCTAAAATATCTGAAACAACTTGAAATGCAATTTCATCATCAGATTTACCGTCATTTTTCAATTTTCTTATTACTTCTGCAACACCAATCGGACCGACTAACTTTTCAACTCTACCTGCAAGATCTTTGGCTTGAGGGGACTCAACAACTAATTCCGGATCTAATCCCTTTTTCCGAGCTTTTTCCGCAATACCATAACATCTATTGACTTCATTTTGTATTTTTTCAAAGTAATGGTTCATTTCATCATTCATTTCTACCAAATATCAGCAACTCCTCAGGGAAATATAGATATATGTCATAAATAGAATCAATAAATTATAATATTCTATAACTTGAATCTCAATTAAATCAATTTATTAATAGGTTAATTCAATTTCTATCTACATATTAATATAATGGGGTCCTAAGTTTTTAAAAAAAAATTCTGGTAAGTCTTGCAGTTTAAAAATGTATTATTTCTTTAATAATAAAGGAATTATATTGAATTTTATAATTAAATTATATCAAAGAATAACAGTTGAAATGTAATTGGAAAGGATTTCATTAGAAGAAAAAAAAAATCTTATAGATAAATTAGTAAGTATAGGTATTAATATCACTCCTGAAATGCTAAATTTCATTTTAACTCTATCAAATCCCCAGGAGAAGATAAATCACTACATAAAAGAAACAAGTTTTCTCCCAACATTTACTAACCACTTGACTGCCGAAATTTTAATGAAAATCTCTGAAAAGGAAATTCAAAAAGCTTTGACAAGACATTTAAATGAAGAAAAAAAAATTAAAAAAAGCTTATCCAAAAAAGATGATAAAAAAACAGGTAAAGAACAAATTTCTCCAATAATCGATAATAAAGATGAAAATATTTTAGATAAAAAACCTAATTCTACAACTGGGATTGCTTCCAATAGCGAAATCTTTGAAAAATCAAAAATTGGATCCATATTAGATGATGGTTATATTCCATCATCAATTAAACAAAATCCTACTAAAATAGTAAAAAAAAGAACAAGTGGGGCAAATAAATCCATTTTTAACTTTAATCCAATTGCTAAAGATTATGAAGCGGAATACGAGATTTTAAAAGATCCTACTGGAAAAATTTTCACGAATGGGGATTATGATGATTTTTACAACTTAACCATTGACAAATTTAATCAATTATACAAGCTAATGAAAAAAAGGCCAGAAACCTTATCAACATCAAAAATAGCAAATATTCTAAGAAATTCAAGAGAACAATTTATCTCAGTTATCGGTTTAGTAAGTGAAATTCGTGAGACAAAAAAAAACAATTTTTTTCTAACATTAGAGGATTCAACGGGTTTAATTAACGCTATTGTGAGAAGAGATACTGAGAATATGGAGATTCTTAAAATTATCGAAAGAACCATTCCAGATCAGATGGTTTATATTGAAGGAAATTATAATCCCGCAGAAAAAGGAAAAAAAGGAATCATCTTTGCTACTAATATTTTAAAAATTGATCTCCCAAATAGCTTTAATCCAAACTATTCCCAGGATCCTTTATCAATTGCTTTATTATCAGATCTTCACATAGGAAGTAAAGAATTTGAAAGTAAGCTTTGGAAAAAATTTATTGAGTTCTTGAAAGGAAATATAAATAACGCAAAATCCAGAGAATCTGCTGGAAAAATCAAGTATCTAATAATTAATGGAGATTTGGTTGATGGAATTGGTATTTACCCAAATCAACAGGAAGATCTAACTATAAATGATGTATACGGTCAATATAAAAAAGCTTCAAAACTTCTTTCTGAAATTCCGGATTATATTAAAATATTTTATAGTTCGGGAAACCATGAACCTGTAAGAAATGCATTACCAAGACCGGCAGTTCCAAAAAAATATGCTCAAGAATTAATGAATATTGGAGTGAAGTGTATTGGAAATCCTTCAGTGATACAGACCCATTCTGTTAAAACATTGATATATCATGGAGATAGCATCCTCGATATGAATTTACTACTAAATGGTTTAGAAAATGAGAAACCCACAGATACCATGAAAGAATTTTTAAAATGCCGGCATCTTGCTCCAATTTATGGAAAAAGAACCCAAATTGCTCCTACAAGTAAAGATTGGTTAGTGATTGATCAGATTCCTGACATTTTTCATACAGGACACATCCATATCAATGGAATCGATAAATATAAAAATGTTACCTTAATTAATTCGGGGTGCTTTCAAGCTCAAACAGATTTTATGAAGAGTTTTGGCATCAACCCTACACCAGGAATAGTTCCTATTATTGAATTAGATACTTATAATTATCATGAAATAGATTTTAAACTCATATAAGATTTATATTCATCATATATATTCAAATTTGATTCCCCATGAATTTTAGTATTCCTCGCAATAATGAAACGGAATTATTGTTGTACCTCTGGAAAGTAATGGATCTTCCATTTTTTTCTGAAGAAGAATTATTATATGCACTTTCTTTTGATCTTTTCTTAATTCCCCCTGAAAAAGCTCAAGCACTTATAAAAAAATCTTTAAACAATCATCTTTTAACAAAAAATAAATATTCCTTAATATCTTTAACCGAAGATTTAGAAAAAAAGTTGGAAGAATGGAATACTAAAAGAAAAGAAGAAATAAAAAGTAAATTAAGTGAAAGGAAAAAGGTCGCAAAAAATAGAGAAATTGCTGTTAAATCCAAATTTGGTCCAATTTTAAAGGCCATGTCGGATAAAGGGTCCATAAATAGGGCAGTGTCTATAAAAAATAACGCTGTTAATCTCTTGGATGTTAATTTTGATATTGGTCAAATAAAAGCAGAAATTGCAGGAACTAAAGAGGAACCATATAAAGTCGAGATAGATAGCAAAAAAATGGTAATAATTCACGATTGTCATGATTTTATGACTCGAAAGTCAAAAGAAAAGAAATTTTGTAAGCATATAGTAAAATTATTTTTAAAATTGAAAGAATCTGATGATGAATCAGTTTTAGATTTTCTTGAAAAAATGGTCCAAAATATAAGCAAGTGGGAATTTTCAGGATAAATTTTATTAAATTAGTTTTTTAAAAACATTATTTCTCAAGAGTATTTTATCTGATTGGAGTAGTATAGGTTTATAATTCAAAAAATTCTCAATTTTATCATCTTGTCTTAAAGCTTTCTCAACCAAGCTGACTTCGACATCTAAATTGATGATTTTCGTTCTACCGTAATGACCCATTGATTTGGTTTCAGCAGTAATTATACCCGATAATGCCAACTCATTGATGTAATCGCTAATCCTTCTCTTAGTTAGCTGTTTAATTCCAGGAATTTTATTACTTAATTCAGAATGAACTTCATAGATATTGCCAGAAGTGATTATATATTCTGGACTAAATTTTTTAATGAGAAAAATGGCGGCTAAAACTATTTGGGCTTGTAATGGCATTCCGAGCATGTATTCTTCAATATGATCTTTTTCTAATTCATCGTGAGCTTCATAAACATGTTTTTCTTTTACAAATTTATGTTGATATTTGGCAGCTATATCTCCTGCTTTTTTTAATAATTGCAGGGCTTTTCTAGCATCACCATCCTCTTTTGCTGCTAAAGCCGCACATAAGTGTATGACCTCATCATTTAATACGTTGTCATAAAAAGCTACTTTTGCTCTTTCCAATAAAATATCTCCAAGTTGTTTTGCATTATATGGATGAAAAACTATTGGAGGTTCTTTACCAAGGCTTGATAATACTCGTGGGTCAAGTATTTGTTTAAACTTCAGTTTATTGGATATCCCAATTAGACTTGCCCTGCATGAATCTAAATTCTCGTTCAATCTGGTAAGAAGATATAAGATTTCATTTCCCCCTGTTTTTTCAATTAAGATATCAATCTCATCTAGTACCAAGAAACAGATGGTAGACCCTAATTTTTGATCGAGTAATCCAAGTAATTTCTTAAAGATTACATCTTTTGGCAATCCTGTTGGAGGAATCTTTTCTCTTCCAGATATAGTGTTATAAATATGTGCTAATATGCGATAAGGTGTTGAAACCAAATTGCAATTTATATATATCCACCATGGTTTGTTATTTATGATTTGTTGTGCAAGTTTTTGGCTTACATAGCGTATGGTAGCAGTTTTTCCCGTACCTGTACGTCCATAACACAAAAAATTTGAAGGAGTATCTCCACTTAATGCACAAGCAGTTTTTTCAGCAATTAATCGAATTTCATTATCTCTATGGGGTAATTCCTCAGGGATATATGTTGATTCTAAAGCATTTCGATTTTTAAATATTTTTGGAGCATTTAAGTAGTTCTTGTAGAATTTTTCAATGTTAAAAGGATTATTGTTATTATTTGGATTTTTCAACACTTATTAACGCCTTTTTTTTTCCATTAGAAATTTATTACATACAGATCATTTCGCCTGCATATTTAAACTTAATTATTAATTAGTAGATTTTTAAAAAAATGTTAATTTCTTAATATCTACATAATTTTAAACATCTATAGCTGTAATTTAATATATTAATGTCGGATATTTAAAAGATTATTGTTTATTGAGCAATATTATTAATACTTTATTAAGATAAATTCTATATATAATGATTTATTTTGTCAACTAATAGATAAAGATAAATATTAGATTGATTTTTAATCCAAGAGCAACTAAGATGGTGAAAAAGAGAAGAGATTTAAGCAATGAAGAGCAAAAGAATAAAAAAATTGCTTTAATATTGACATTCATATTTTTACTCTTCTTTTTGTTAGAAATTTTAATAACATCTATTGTCTATTCATTCGCGGATTGGATTGCTTTGTTATTATTCTCCCTCTTACTTATTTTCCCTGCGTATCTTTCTAATGCCGGAATGGTTGTTGTAGGGGGTGGTAAACCCATTGACGGAGGCAAGACTTTTAAAAACGGGCAAAGAATATTAGGAGATCATAAGACATGGAATGGTCTTATAAAGGGACCTTTATATGTCGGGATTCCAACATCTATTGGAGTTTTTTTACTTTTAATGGCTTTATGGCAATTTATTTATCCAATTCCTGCAGCAATGATACCATACGGGACCTATCATTTTTATAATCAACTGTATTATTATGAGTATTATTTTATTGGGGGAATTTTTCCTATTGGATTCTTAATTTTAGTATTAAGGATCATTCTCTCTTCATATGGCGCCGCGATTGGAGATTTGATTGGTTCTTTTATAAAAAGAAGGTTCAATTACAAGAGCGGAGCACCATTTTGGATCCTAGATCAATTGGATTTTGCTTTAGGCTCAATATTGTTTTTGATCATCCCGGGATTAATATGGTCATCATTTTTTCTAATCCCAGATTTCAATATAATTGTATTTATCTTAATTTTAACTCCATCGGTTAGCTTGTTTGCAAATACCATTGCTTATTTGTTAGGTTTAAAAGATGTTCCATGGTAATTTAGACTTTGCCAAATTACACTTTATATTTAGTCTAAAATTATTTGCAAAATTTCCTTTTAGTATGATGTGATTTTTAAAAATCTCATTAATGGCATCAATATATATCCCTCCATTTCCTATAGCTATTTCTCTTTCCTTTTTAGTTAAGGTAATTATAGTTATAGAACAGTTCTTATTTTCTTCTACGTTAAATTCAATATCATGAATATATATATCGGGAAAAAAACTAAAGATTTGTTTTATCAAGGTTTCTTCGACACTAATGATTATTACTTTCAGATATTTTGCTTCCATTCTTAATTAATGTTGATATAATTTCGCATGGAAATAATCTTTTTTACTAACAAAGAAAAAAATGATCCCATTAATTTTTATAATGTTCTCCGGATATATTTTTGTCTTTGTTCTAAAATATTGGAATAAGAGTAGATGCTTATTTGAAAATCTTTTTTTAAAACCTATTTTTTGAGATAAAAATAAATCATCGATTATTATATTGATCATGCTAAAATTTGATTTACTTGTAAGATTTTAAAGTCCACATTTATCTTATCTTTAGGTAAGATAAAATTATTAAAACCATAATTGCATCTTATGTAAGTATAATGAAAGGATTTGAATTTTTAGACCATACTGCAGACACTCAAAGTCATAGTTGGGGAATGAATTTAGAAGAAGCTTTTTCACAATGTGTTCTAAGTTTAATGACGGTTATTACTCCGAATTTGGACCTCATCTCACCTGAAATTGAGAAATTTATAGAAATTGAATCAGAAGACAAGGAAGCATTATTATTCGATTTCCTTTCTGAATTCTTATACATTTTTGATGTTGAGGGTTTAATTTTCCGTGATATAAAAAAAATTCAAATAGAAAAAATAAATCATAAATACAAACTAAAAACCATAGTCTCGGGAGAAAAATTCGACCCTAATAAGCATCAAATTGGAACTGAAGTAAAAGCAATAACGTATTCTTTTATAGAAATTTTAGAACAAGAAAATAGAGTTGATATTAAGATTGTTTTTGATCTCTGATCATTTTACCCTTTCACAACCCCCATTGGTGCTAACTTTACAATTTTTTCAATAATTTCAAGATCATGACTTACTTGTACCACTTGATCTATGTCTTTATAGGCCCCTGGAGCCTCTTCAGCAATTATTTGCATTGATGCAGCTCGTATTAAGATTCCTTTATTTTGAAGCTCCTTTTGAATTTTATCTCCCCAATAGTTTTTTTTTGCTTTTGAACGAGACATTACTCTTCCCGCGCCATGAGCCGTTGAACCAAAAGT
>CAZRIR010000018.1:0-13718 GCA_964600195.1 uncultured archaeon
ATGAAAAGACAGGAATAGTAGTTTGGAGTGGAGAACATGGATACCCTGGTTGTGCAGAATACTTAGATTTCCATAAAAAACATTACCCCGGCGGTCTAAGATATTGGAAAGTTACGGGTCCAAAAGTTGATCTTGGAGCAAAAATGCTTTATTGGCCAGATGATGTCCCAAGAAAATTGGACGAGAATGCCGGACATTATATTAATTTAATAAAGGATATCTTGAGGAATTATCGTAATAAAACAGGAACTAATGGTATCATTGTCGCTCCATATGATTGCGAACTATTTGGACATTGGTGGTTTGAAGGCAATTGGTGGTTGGCAAGAGTATTGCGGTGGTTGGAGGATGATCCAGAGATTGAATTGACAAATACACGGATTTATTTGGAACAAAACCCTCCAAACAAGGTTGTCTCACCTATTGAAGGGAGCTGGGGCCAAGGAAGCGGACATTGGGTCTGGTTAAATGATTGGACTGTCTGGACGTGGGAAAAAGTTTACGAATGTGAAGCGAAAAGTGAGGAAATAGTCGCACGATTGAAAAATTCAAATGATAATAATATTCAAAGAATGCTCAAACAATTAGTAAGGGAGTTATTATTACTTGAAAGTTCTGACTGGCAATTTTTGATGACAACATGGAGCGCACGAGATTATGCCGAGAATAGAATAGCCTCTCATTATGAAAACTTCAATAGATTATATGACATGGTCTCGAAATATGGTCAAGGAGAATATGTTGATGAGGGAGAATGGAACTTCTTAGGGTTATTGGAAAATAGTGATGGAGTTTTCATTGATATCGATCTCGAACCTTTTGCGAAGAAGTAAATTTCATTTAATTCTAACTTTTTTCGTAATTTTTTTTCTTTAGCATCCATTCAGCTATGTAAAGTTGTCCTTTTCGGAAAATAAAATACTTTTTAGTACTATTCGCAATGCTTGCCCTCGATTTGTATTTCTTTTTTGGTATGCCCTATGAAATTAATATAAGGGAATCCAAAATCATTTTCTATAAGTAATTTTAAAAAATATATTACAATCATAAAAACTGGTAAAAAGAGATATCCTAATATTCTGTTCATTGCATCAATCTTTAAATGAATATCCAAAATTCTTCATCAGGTGGTATTAACGGAATTATTTTTTCAAGGTCTCTCGATCTTTTTAATTATTTTATCTTTCTTGGATTTAAGCTTTTTTTCACTCATAATTTATATTTTCCATAATTTTTGTTATATCACATTAAATTTTGTAAAATAACTTAACATTTTAACTAAATCATTCAAAAAAGTTCTCATAGTAAATAATTTAAAGCTATTTTGTATATAATTTATCTTTAATGTGAATAAGATAAACAACATTTCCATTTAAACCATTATGGTAAAATTTTGAAGTATTTTGTATGCCTGAAATGAATCACTTTCTCACAAATAATAGTGTTCCTTTCAATAAATCTTAAACTATATATAAAAACACTCAGTCAAAAAAGTCAATGATTCTAGAATTTACTGCATCACATAAATAGGAATCATTACTTTCAGGAAAACTAATAAAATTTTTTCCAATCTTGCTTAAAAGGCCTCTAATAAGTCGTGATCCGGCTATTATCTTTTCTCCATTTTCAATTTTTAGCTCAAAATAAACCAAAAAATCAATTTTATTATTAATACAATAATTAAGTTCAATAGCAACTCCGGCATTAATGCCATTTAATGTAAATACTAAAATATTTAAATCAGACTTTTTAAGACAATAGGTAGATTTTTCTAAAATTCTCTGATTCTCATTTTCGGGAAGGGCAATGCTAAAAAAATCAGGAGGATAATCTTTAACTAAATTAATGTTATTAAAACCTCTAATTTTTAGACAATTAATTAAGTTCTCTAATCTTTCCAATTCCTCCATAGGAGCATAGGGACCATATAATGTAATAATTTTATTTGAACAAGCTTCCATTTTTTCTCGTCAGGTTAGCATTATTTAAGGAGTACTTATGCGATACTTCATAATATTAACGAATAATTTATTATTAATTTGACCAATATTTTTAAATTCAGAATGTCTTATATTATTATGGGGGTCAATAAAAATTGACCCGACTGAAAGGGTAATAAAAATGGAAAAATATGCAAATAAAATACCATTAGTCATAAGAAATGCTATTAAAGCTTTAGACAATGAATTTCGTCAAGGAATCATGCTTTATTTGGAAAAGAATGCTCCAAAATCATTCATGGATATAAGCAATGATTTAATTATTCCAAAAAATAAATTAAGTCATCATATTAAAATTTTAATGCGTTATGGGCTTTTATATAACTTTTATAACAAAAATGAATTTGATGATAAATTCTCTTTCTATGAATTAAGCAAAATAGGAAAGAGGTTCATTCAAACACTATTAGACTATGAAATGACCCCTGAAATCATTGGGAAAGAAAATCCTAAAATTTTAAATATTGATGATAACAGGAAAATTAAAGATAATGTTTGCTAATTTATTAGAATAAAGAATTTTATTACAGATTATTCAAAATATGAGCAGAGCAGAGTTGTATTCAATATATCTTTAATATAAAATGAATGACTTATAATTCTATATAAATCTATATGGTGAATTTTTAATATATTAGAGAAATGTGAGATTGTTGTATGAATTAAATTACGAACTTATTAAAAAAAATTACTAAATCATAAGAAAGAAACAATGGAAGTTATTAATATATCTCGGGATGAGATATTCCTAAATATTTTTCAACTATATCAAATATTTCTTGTTTTTTTCCAATATATCCAAATAGCCTATGCTTGGCTCTACTTCTGGAACTATTTTTCCACGAAGTGAAAGAATTTAGCTGCAATTCAATTTCTCCAAAACTTACTACAGATGGATCATGGGATTCATCATTATAAGATTGAATAACACCTCTGTCGAAATCTGGTCTATCTCTCGCGACATCGAAACATTGATCCTGATTCTTAGGGAGATCATCTGATAATTTTATTAAAAATCCGTATTTATCAGAATTGGGAATTTCTAATAAATATCCGATTTTTGCATGTATATTAAAATTGATATCTTCAGGTCTTATAGCTATTTTATATACATCATCAGCATCTATCTTGAAAGCGATATAATTTTCTCCAATTATCATTCTATCATCGGGAATCATCCGAAAATATGAAAGTGGTTTAGGATTTGATTTCGTTGGTATTAATACTGTTCCTGGATTATTTTTACCTCCAGTAATACATTGAGTAATAGACCACCCATTTAAACCAATATTTTGAACATCAAGAAAACAATCATCGATGATTTCAATTCCAATATATGGTATTCCCGTTTTTACTTTTTCCTTAATTAATTTAAATTTTCGAGTTATTTCTCCATTATATCTCTCTTTATTATATTGGTTTATTAAAGTGATTTTACTAGTTAATTGGCATTCACTTTGAGACCTTTTAGTTATTTCATAATTAGCAGGATCAATCCCACGTGGACAAAACCAATCCTTAAAATTCTCAGGGTCTTTATAAAAAAAAGTTCTTTCGGGACTTATCCAATATCTTTCACCTCCAATAAGGAAATCTTTAGAATGAATTGCAGTTTTAATAAATGGATTAATCCATAATAGACTATATTCACTTAATAACGGAAAAAATCCTAAAAGACGCCCACCATATTCAGATATAATGATTGAACCCTCTTCATAAAGAAATTCGACAAAGTTTGTATGATTGCTTATTTCACTTTTTAAAGTTTTTAATCTAAAATAATTCATTTCTATTCATCTAATCAGTTATAATAGATTTTGTTATTTTCTAATAACTTTTTTTATTTAAATCTATTTATGTGATTATAATCTTATTACCACTGATTTTTTATCTTATGACAGAATAATATGATTGTCCTATATTTTATCTCCTTTATAGGACACTTTAGGATAAAAGTCATCTTTCAAATATTCGATAAATCTTAAATATATGAAGTCTCTATTATTAATTCAATTCATTAAAACAAAAATTTGGATATTGAAAATGAATTACATCAGTAAAAGAAGGTTAGTTATTTGGATCCTGTGTGCCGTTATAATTACACTGTTTATATTCCTTTTTAGCGATTTTGTGAATATTGACTTTAGTTGGAATGATGAACCAGTAATAGCTCCTACGGGGAATGATCTAATTGTAGTAAATTCATATATTAAAATATTTCATCTTATTGAATTTTTCCTACAAATTTTAGTTTGTTTTTATTATATTGACATATATTTTATAATGAGGGAAAAATATAGGAGACAAAATGTATTTAATAAAGCCACATTAATTCTCTTTTTATGTTTGATAATTTATGTTATTCTAAATTTTATAGAAAATTATTTTATGGGATTTCTTCCTAAAATAGATTATTCAAATGAAACTTATGGATTTAATAATTATGGAGATTATTTTCTCAAGATACTTCCCGAACTAATTTTAATAACTTTCATAAGTATCATAAATATCTTTTATTTATCTTCAATGCAAAGGACATTAAATTTAAGAGGTAGATATTTCATATTAATAACCCCGTTAATTGGTATAATTATTTTCATGTTTTCATTTGTTTCCTTTTTAGTTTATGTAGCAGATTTCTTTTTGGTATTAGGCTCTCTTTTAATATCAGGAGCATATTTATACATAGCAAAAAAAACAAAAGGTATAACGCGTCAGAAGGGAATCTATATGGGGATTGGTTTTTTTATCCTTGTATTTGCCCGAATATGGACTATTAACCCAAAAGTGAATGATCTTTTTTGGAATGGTTCTGAACTATACCTAAATATACCTAGGATTATAGAATCATTTTTTATGTCTTTTATCCTTACTACAATAGGTTATTTTATCTTTAAGAGAGGAATAACTACAACCCTCGTTGGAGATAAAGCATGAGAATTATTTCAAATTTCAATCATTTTAAAATTCATAAAGATAATGATTGAAATATCTATAATCCTAACTCCGGGATATAATAATTTGATAATCCTTCTATGCGATATTTATAATATTTTCTAAGGATTTCTAAGAGAAATTCTAAATAAACATATTGAATTTTTATCTCATATTGATCATTTAATAGATTTATTAGCTCTTTCTTACCCATTTTTTTCTCTTTAGGAGATATATTAAAAATTTTCATAAT
The DNA here is from genome assembly GCA_964600195.1 of uncultured archaeon. GTDB lineage: Archaea > Asgardarchaeota > Lokiarchaeia > Sigyniarchaeales > SOKP01 > FT1-020. Next base: position 5,188 of record CAZRIR010000018.1, read on the forward strand.
TTCATTACAAAATACGTATAATTTTAAAATTTCATTTTTTACGACGATCAAAGCGGTCTTGGGATTGGGTTCTGAAAATATTTTTTCAATAATTTTAAGCTCAATAACCATTTTCTTTAATTCTTTTTGATCGTCTTTTTTATTCCTAAATTTACTTATATTAATGATAAAATATTCTTTGAATTGTTTTTTTTTTTTTTTGTATTCTATGGGTTCAACTATTAAAACTTCATATCCAAAAGTATCTTTAAAAATATACTCTAAAAATTTAATCAAGTGATTGTTAATTATAGATAAATCATTTATCAATAAAATTTTTTTCTCAAAAAGGATTCCTCTAATAATTTTAGCCATATCTATAAGTTTTAAGTTTATAAATAATATGTATGCATCAAATTCACTAGTATAATCCGTTTTAGAAGCATCTTGTTTATTAAATTCAATTTTAGGAAGATTAATACGATAGTCCGTGAGGAAACAATCTCTCATCGCAAAATTTGTATCAATATATACGACAAAGGAATGCTCACAAACTGTAGATGGTTCTATATCAATTGAAGTTATTCCTCGTTCGTTATTTAAGATAATATTTTCATCTACTTCAATATTTCCTATATTTGAGCATTCAGGACATCTTAATTCAATTTTCCTCATTTTGATGTTTGGATATTAAATATTTTAATGATAAAATTATGTCAATTTGTATTATTTTATATGTGATTATACATAAATATAAACTTCATTATTTTTCATAGTTTTGGTCCTATTTAGTAGAATGTAATTCGAACTAAGTTTTTATCATTTTTTGACTAACTCTGTTAATTATATCTTGGAAAAAGATAAAAATGATAACAGGTTCAATATTTATGAAAGAAATCATTAAGGTTAAAACATGATTTCTTTTATTCATTCAACATAACAATTAATTTTTTATTTCTCATCCAAATTATGAAAATTCTTTAATTTTTGAGAAGATATAAAACAATGAATATTAAACAATATGAATCATTAAGATCGCTAGTTTTAATAATTCTAAAAATATTTATTAAAAATATAGTTATTTTTTAGACCTTTTCTCCTAGTTCAATTGTTTCATCAATAATTTGGGAATTATCATTTATCTTGCAAAAGGGGGGTATTATTGCTTTTTGAAGGAGAACATTCGCTCCAATTTCGCAGTTATTACATACAATCGATTCCTCGATATTTGAACCTGGACCTATTGAAACTTCGTCCCATATCACGCTTTTTTCGATGACCGTATCTTCCCCGATAATAACATTGCTACCTATAGAACTCAAGCTTTTTATTTTAATGCGGTTATTGAGCCTTACATTTTCTCCAAAACAGGTGGGTCGCTCAATAGTAATGTCTTGACCGGAATCAATGATACCCATTACAAATATTTCATCATACTCCTTTCCATTGGGAGTAATTGGCCAAGCATATTTACGCATTAAATCCCAATTTGCCCATAAGTATGTTTCTGCATTGCCACAATCAAGCCAATAATAATTTTTTACGAAACCATACAAATCATAATTATTTTCAAGCAAGAATGGAAATACTTCTCCTCCAAAATCCATGATGTTTGAATTTTCTAGCAAAACACCATTAATAGATTTATCGAATGTATAAATTCCTGTATTCACAATATTTGTGTGAAGAAAAAGGTCGGTTCTTTGAGCCATGCTACTCAAGTAAAGTTCCATTGGTTCGGGCTTCTCCAAAAATAGATAAATTTTTCTATTATTATCAAGCAATACAACACCATACTGTGAAGTATGGCTTTCCACGGTTTTCATTGATATCGTCGCGATCCCGCCTTTCTGCGTGTGAAAATCCATGAAATTCTTCATGGGTAAATTTGTGACAATATCTGCCATTGATACAACCACCTTCTCCGAATCTACGTGATCAATGAGCAACCGATATGCATCCGCAGTGCCTTTACTGTCATTTATTGACCATTCTAATTCAACATCTCCAAGAATATCATGGGTCCATGTTTTTTTTAAATATGTTTCGAGCTTATCGCCCATATAGGCCAGTGCTAAAGTAATGTGTTTAATATCCGCATATATTAAATGAGCAATGGCATAATCTACCATGGGTTTATTTGTAACTTTTACTAACGGTTTTGGTACTAAGGATGTAAGAGGCATTAATCTTGATCCCTTGCCTCCAGCCAAAATTATAGCCGACCATTCTCTTGTCATTAAATTGGATCCTCTATATGTTAAACTCCAAGTGTTAGTTTAATAAAATAATGTAAGATTACTATATCTTTTAAATTTTCGGACAATAATTTTTTAAAATATTATCAAGTAAATTTAAATATTAATTATACAAATCTAAGATTTTTTTTTAAGAGAAAAAAAATTAAGACACATCTAAATTAATAATGTTTCTTAATTCGCGGGCATTTTCTTCTGGTAACTTGCGTGCTACTCTCATGTCATCAGCCATTTCCGCACCTCCAATTATTTCATGAGGGATGATATCTCCAAAAAGGTGAAAATCAGCATCATAACCATAAGGACAGCAGTTAAAAATGATATTTCGGTTTGATTCCACCCCCAAATCATCAAGAGCTTTAAATATGATTTTTAATGACCTTGATAAATCAATAATTTGATTGATTTTAAGATTTGAAAACCTTCTGACATGTTCATGAGGATAAAATCTAAGATGATAATTACGTATGGGACTACCCGTGGCATAAAATGTCCAAAACTCTGTTTTTAATACAACTCTACTATCTTCATGATCCGTTACGCATAAATGACAAGTTTTCATCTCCTTGAAGGCTTTAAGATATCCTCCAAGCCTTGAACCATGACCATCACCGTTCAAGTCAAGATATACTTGACTATGGATGCGAGGTTGTGAACCTCCAACTTTTCTACCAATATTAAAAAAGGGCATGACCAAAATATCATAATAATCACGATTTATAGCCTCTTCCACGGAATAAAGAATGGCGGCTTTCATTGATGAGAATATTCCCGCAAGAATATCCTCAGGAATGTTATTTAAACATAAAGCTGGATAGAAATGCCTGGATATAGTGATTAAATTTATGCCAATTGAGACCTTTGAATTTAAGGGAATGTTATTTTGTATTTCATTCATCACCTCATCATCAACAACACGTGCCATTGACGGGAATCTATTTATGAGTGTAATTGCCTTGCAATCATCAGGTATTTTTTCAATTTTATGAGGTATGAAACTGAAAGGATTATCCCTTCTTTTTTCATCCTCAGTTATAATGATAGTTTTTCCATCTCTTATTATTTCTCCTTTATCATCATACATCTTCTTTCCTTCAGTAATTGTTCCAAATACATCCTCAATATGATGAATTTTTTTGGAACAATCTATTTTTTCAGATTTTTCTTTGATACTAATTGGTCGTGATGCCCTTATTGGAGATAAATAAGAAAAATGCCCTGAATACCTTTTATTTTTTCTAAGACCAAAGCTCTTTGTTTTTATTTCTACCGTAGATAAAGGATCCCAACGTTTCAGGGGGATATCAATGATTGATTTAAAATTTTCTTTTGTTATAATACCCCATTCCATAAATTTTGGAAATTTTTCAATATTTTCTTCTTTATTGTTCATGAATAATATCACTCTAAAAAAAATTCCTTCTATTTTTTTGTATTTAATACTTGAACGCCAACTTCAATTACATCAGAAATGCTTGCTAACCTGTTCATTATTGCTTCTAGAATAGGTTTGCTTGTATCAATGTATACTTCATAGATACACTTATTTCCTTCTTGACAAATGCCTGTAGTAAAAACCAAGGTTACATCATTTTTATGGATTGCAAATAATTCAGATATTTGTTGTATGATCGTGATAGTCATTTTATCTTTAAAAATCACTTTAAGATTAAAAATTTCCTCGGTATCAATGGGAATCATGTCCAATTTAATGACTTTTCCACGAGTCCGATAGACAAAGAAGAAATTTTTTTTGGCAATCGTTTTTAATTGTTTAAAAATTTCATCCGATAAGTGAATTTGTTTTTGTTTTTTAATTTCTTTAAATGTTAAGAGTTGCCCTTGGGTCTCAATTGGTTTAATTGAAAGGATCTTATCTGCATTTTCCAGTTCATCCTTTAAAAATGTAAAATAATTATCTATCTCTTCTTTCTCTTCATTATGAGAGTTAGTTTCAGTGTAAAATGCTTTATATATTTCTGGAATTGTCTTAAGTTTTTCTATAAAACGGTTAAAAACGTTTTCATATCCAAAATAATTCGGGTCTTCTTCATGACAAATTGCAGAAATCATGAGACTTTCTTGCATTCCTCGAGCCCATTTAGAATCTAAATTAAAAATATAATTTGCAGTTTTTACATCTGGAGGAAAGATATGTACGAAAAAACCCGTATCATCTCTATCTAACATTGTCTTAATTTCATTTAAAATCGAAAGATTTCCTTTTTCTAAATTTGGTAAGTCATTAGGAACTGTCAAGAAAATACGTGGACCTATCCTTCTATCAAAAAAACTAAGTATTAGCATGAGTACAACTGATTAAAAATTTCTAGAATTAATGCAAAATATTCACTAATAAAGATAATTCTTCTTGAATAAATAATTATTGCTTGAAAATTAAAAGTTCAATGTTTTTGTCAAGTATTAAAAAAAAATAAAAAAATAAAAAAATGAAAAATAAAGGGGAAAATCAATAACTTAATTGAATCGATTTATAACCATTATAGTTACAATTAATTCTTGGTAATTTTATGCCTCCCTTAATATTTTATATGTTTTAAATTCTGTTACGGGTTCATCATTCTCATCCCTTCCAGATACGGGAATTCTAACAAAATTCTTATCATCAAAATTTTCAATTTCGGGAGCATCAACTTTCCATTTTTGCATGTTTCGGGCTAGATTCAACTCTTTTAAAAGAAAATCTCTTACAGCACATCGAATTAACTCTGATCTTGAAGGATAGAGACCATCATCTCCCACTAACTTACTTATTGCCGTTATATAACTTTCTGGAACATTTACGGTTACAATTTTCATACTTGGATCAAACTCCTGGTCATTCTTATTATTCTCACTACTTTTTTTTCAAGTAATAATTAATAATGATAATTTCGTGAAATAAATCTTTATTAATATTATTTGTTAATTTTTGCCATGAAAAATTTCTTCCTTGACTTCATCTCGTGATGAAATATGACTGAATTCTGTATTGCGACGCGAAAATGATCTATTTTCGAAGTAAGCAACTACAAAAAGCACTCAACCTTATCAATGAAAATTCTTCTTGTAAAAATTTTATAAAGAAATATTATATCATATAATATTTAAATGTTTTTTTTATCGGATTAACATCTGTTATCATGTAAACAATCAATGCACTAATACTAAAGCTTTAAATATCGCCATGTAATTTGTGTTGTCTTAAATTAACGGGAATTTAAAACTATTCTCAAAAATGTAACCATTTATATATTGCTTTTTATAGTAAATGAATTTTATCTAATCAGAATATTAGAAAGATATTCAAAATGTTCATACAATTCATATATATTCCATTTAATTATTGAACGAATTTTTAAAAAAATTATTTTTATTCAAAAAAAAGATGTTTTATATAAATAGGTACTTGATAATTAGGAGTATTTATATTCATTAAAAACAATATTTTTACTTAGAATAAGTTTTTATATCCATCTCGTTAGATATACATAATAACAAAGAATAAACTAATGTGAAAAGCATGACAGAACAAAATTTATTTGCTGATTTCATAAAAAATAATTCAATTAATTGTGTTGAGTATTTAGTTGAGGATAAATTAGAAGATCTTCCAGATTTTATGAAAAAAATGATTAATAGCGCAACTTCAATTATGAAAGAGAATACTATAGAGGAAATTAAAGTTTTTGGGGGTTCCATAACAAAAAATGAAGAAAAATTTAATGAATTCATAAAAAAAGTAGAAAAAGAATCAGAAAATGAACAATATAAGAATATTAAGAAAAATATTAAGGAATACGTTAAATTAATAAAGGAATTAGTTGAAAAATATTGTATTGCAGTGATTCCCGTTAAAGAACTTCCATGGGAAAATGTTGTTTTTAAAACATTCCCCAGAATAACATATGATAAAAAAGTTCAGCTTTTAGATAATACAATAGCATATTGTGGAGATATTAAATGCGTGGTGTCTAAAACCACGATTTATGGCAAAATGAGAAGCCAAAAACCATTATTTGCTCCTTTTATTGGTGCCTTAGAATTAGGGGATTTTACCTTAAATTCCACTCAGGAAGGTCCCACCTCTCAAAATCATGCTTATATTGATGCAATAATCAATTCTTTTGATTCGACCTCAGTTAAAAGTCAATTGGCAAAATATCATGAAGGATATCAGAGGCATGGTGAACCAATATGCGATTATTTGATGAAGGATGATAATCTGATGGAAGTCATGAATAAAATTAATTCGGGATTAGAGTCCAAGAGAGTTGATTCTGAATTTGCAGCTTGTGCCTTAGCTTTACCTCACTCTTCTAATGGAACTACTTTAATGATTGCTATAGATGAGAGCACTGGTACTGGTTCAGAAAGATTTTTAAATTGTTTTGAAGCTATTTTAAAATTTTCAGCTGCATGTTGCGAGGCACCTTCTACCAGCAAAGGAGGACCTACAGCACCAGGTGGAGTGGCAACTCCGGGTGGTCAACAATTATCAACTTGGACCCAAGAGGATCTTGCAAAGGAGGCTCAAAAAAGAGGAACCGCGGGGGTTCCTCCAGGAATGCCCGTATGGTCTGAAGAAGAATTGGCAAAAGCGGCTTCGGAAAGAAGCACTGGTTTACCTCCAGGTATGGAATATTGGACTGAAAAAGATTTGGAAGAATTAGCTAAAAAACGGCAAGGTGGTGCATTAGACATTCCTGAATGGAAACCAGAAGAAAATATGACGGAATGTGCTAATTGCGGTTATGCATTGAGAAAAGGATGGGACGAATGTCCAATATGTGGGATTCCTGCTGGTGCAGGAGCCTCTTCAACACCAAGTTCAAGTAATGAACCTGAAAGCTCTTCTTCCGAATCTTCAGAAGAAGAAACACAAAATGATGAAAATCCTGATGAAGATAAGGCAGAGTAATTAATTATTCTGAAACTTTTTCTATTTTTTAAAGAATTTTCCCTTGAAATTTAACTTTAATTGAAATAATTTCTCTCATCTTTCAAAATAAAATAGTATGATGAGGAAAAAAAAAAGGGAAATAATATTTAATATTACGTTTTTATTTATGATTCTAAAATTTATTTTTTAGAGTTGTCTGATGACCAATTCATACGGATAAGGTCGGCTGCTGCTGCTCTTGTCAAAGTCTGCATGTAACCTGAGATAACATAGATAATTTCCATCGGGAGAATACAAATGACTTGTACCATCCGTTTCCGTTATGAGCAGAGAAATATATGAGATCCGTTCCAGGAATAAATCTTCCCCAAGAAACGGTGCCTTTATTTTTATCAGCTGTATTCCAGAATTCCGTTCTTATTCCATTAGTATTGGTAAAGGTAATCTGAGTAAGATCCGTACCATCATCTCTAATCTTCCATAACTCATCCGTACCATTATTCACGCTTGGAGTCCCTCCCTCCCATCTTGCAAGAAAGAGAATCCAATCATCTTTCCAATCTTCCAAGCCGACTAATTCACAACCCTTGTAAATCATTCGATGACGGGTTAATGTTGCTCCAAAAGAACTTTTAGAAGCAACCCAGATTTCACCACCATAATTTTCTCCTTCGTTGGCTTTGATATAGGCTACCTTCCTTCCATCAGGTGACCAAATATGATCGGTGATGAACAAATCATCAAGAACATAAATATCTTCTATAACACTGGAATTTCTTATGATTTTTCAGACAAATTATGAAGGGTTCCATAATTTAAGTTAATTGGAAGAATAATGGCTCCAAAAAAAATACTGATAGTAATAACAGTATTTTTACTGTTTTAGTTTTATTCATTTTAAATTTCGCCAAAAGAAATTTTTACATTTCTGTATAAAAATATCTTGATATCATATTTAAATCTTTTTTAAAAATTATAAGAAATATTTTAAATCAGATATTACGTTATTTAAAAAAATTTCAATCATCTATATAGTGCTTCATAAAGATAAGGATCTTTTCATTATTAACAAGTAAAAAATAAAGTTTAGTACTGTTATTGAATTATTTATTGAAAATAGAAAGAAATGCTTTCTACTTTTTAATTTTGAAATATAAAGATAAAATTTGTTGTTATAGGACCTAAAATAAAAAAATTAATAATTTAGGGAAATAATTTTATTGTTTAAAAAATTCTGAATCGTCCGGAAGAAAATCCGGATGCTAATCTTCCAGAATGATTATTTGGTAATCTTTTCTATTTTTTCAAAAATCTTATTAATTATTTATTATTTTGAAACCATAACTGAATTAATTTTTTTAATTTAACTTTGATACAAAACATATTTTTGA
>CAZRIR010000019.1:0-3773 GCA_964600195.1 uncultured archaeon
TTAATTCCTGTATAGAAGGCTCTGTTTCGGCTACAGCAAGATATTTAATTGATAACCGCTTGTATAAATTGGAAGAGAACTATGAAGTTGAGGATTTAATATCGCCTACCATCCCCATTAATGACTCTCATTTAGTTTTGGGACTTGAACCCTTAGAAACCATTAGGAATATCAAATATATATCGGAGAAAAGCTTGGTCATCCTTAACACTCATAAAAATTTTCCGAGAAATGTGATTATTGGTTCAGAGAAATCGAAGAAATATCCCTCAAATGCCTACATCCTTGAAAAATTAGATGAATTAGCCAGGAGTGTAATTTCAATGAACTTTTCAGAATTATCTCGAGAAAAATTTGACGATCCAATTTATGCTAACATCATTTTGCTTGGAGTTGGTGTTAAAGAATTTAAGGAAATTTTTGAGAAAAAAATAATGATCAAGTTATTAGAAGAAACTTTTAAAGGTTCAGAAAAAAATATCGAAGCGTTTGAATTAGGATATAAATTAATTAGTTAATTATAAAGCAGGGATTCCAAAAATCATGATTTTTTAGAGCAAGAGATCGAGTTAAAATTAAAACAATTTACATACTAATATTATTTATATTTCTTTTCTGAATTTAATCTATTTTAAAAAAGGCTAATATCGTGCAAAATCAAGGACTTAAAGTGTTTAAAATATCATATTCCGGTGAAATTGAAGAGATAAGTAGAAATAATCTATTAGATTTATTTTCCCTACTTAATGTGATAGGCTTTTATTCATTAAGAAAAAAGAAATTATATATCTGGGTTGGTAGCTTTGCTTCTCAAACAATTAAAAACTATATCGTGAAATTTCGTCAAATTTTTAAAACGGATTACCCCCAATATAGCGTATTAAGATACATTACCATAGAGTCTAAAAATGAACCTCATGAATTTTTTGAAAATACTGGTATTTCAAAAAAAGCTCTGGATAAAAAAATTAGCTTAGAGGAGGAAATATATGAAGAACATGAGCTCATCATTGCTCAAATAAAGAAGTTAAAGGATGAAGCAGATTTTTATTTTGAGAATGAACAATTTGAGCAAACAATAAGTATTGCTAAAAAAATTATTGAGAATGCAAAGGAGATAGATGATAAATCATTAATTCGAGATCAAATCGAATTTATTTCAGAAGCAGAAGCAAGAGCGAGAGCAAAATTAGTACTAAAAGATATCAGAGAAGAAAAAAAAAAGCTAAAAAATCTTTATGAAAACCTGCAAAAAAATTCAGATATCATAAATTTAATTGAATTGGCAAACAATTTTGAGAAGAAATATTTGGATTATTTAGAATTAACGGCATTATCTGATGTAAAAACTCTGTTAAATAGCATCAAATACTCCTATAAAAAATTTCAAGATGATAATATAACATCAGATAATTCTTATGAATTGTTGAATCAAATAGAAATTTTAAGAAATAAAGCTAAAAAAGCTCTGAATCAACGTGAATTCAGGGAATCCATTAACCACTTTAAAGAAATTTTAATATTATTAAACAAGCATGAATAAATAAGATTAAATGAGCGAATCAATAGACCAAGTAATGAAAGAATTCAACGAAGTCTTTATAGCCAGAAAGGATGATGTTGAATTTTATCTGAAAAAATACTATGATGATTTATTTTCCAATAAAAAGGTAAAAAATGTGGAAAGAATTGATGCAACCCGCTTAATTAAGACCTTAGGATTCAGAAAAAACTTAACATCATGGCGAAATTCGTATGATAATCTGGTTATAAGCACTTGTGTAAAAATTAAAGGCGATAAAAAGCGATTCAACTATAAATTTTACTTTATCGAGGAAAAATTGGAACCTGAGATATTAAAGCAATTAGAAAATCTGATAACGGAGATAAATAATTTAAAAGACCGTTATGATTTCCTTGAAGCCTTTAAAAGATTAACTTTCGCTGAAAAGCTCATTAAGGACAAGAATGATGTTTTTTTTAATAAGAGACTAAATGACCTGAAGATTGAAATACTAAATGCTGAAAAAGCCTATAATAGTAAGATTAAAATTATTGAATCATTAGAAAAGGACATTCAAAGACTAGAAATCGAAAATAAACTAAAAATGGCAATGGAAAAAGCGGAAAAAATTATACAACTTTCCAGAGCTATTAAAAATTGGGAAAAGGAAAAGCTATATACCCAAAAAAATATCGATTTAAAGAAAAAATATGATTTAAATTTTGATAGCACCATAAATGATTTAGAAGATCGTGCCTTTCTCAAAAAAAATGAAAAATTATTCAATAAAGCGATAAATTGCTATGAACAAATAATATCATTACTCAAAAAGAATAAAAAAAATGATTTGATCGAGGCATATCAAAGTCTAATAGAAGAAATAAAGAGTGAACAAGAGAAATTTGAGGAAGAAAGGCTTCTTAAGAAGAAAAAAATTGACGATGCTCTTAATAAATACTATCAACAAATAGATTCCAAGAGGCAAGAACAAGCAATTCTTATAAAAAAAGCCCAGTGTTATGGTCCAATGATTGAAATTCAAGAAGACATGTTACCTTTAGTTGAAGATTTTTCAGTAGAGGATATTTTAGGTGATTTATCTGAGAATATACATGAACAATATACCAAGCTTGAAAAATTATTAGAAGAGCATCGAGTGGATATAAAAACAAATATTAAGAATAAAGGAACTATTATAAAGACTTCAGGAGAAATAATGGATCTCGAACAGGATATCAATGCAAATATGAGTGGAGATGATGAAAAGGAAGTATTTTATGACGTTCATATAAAATTGGAGAACCATTTTGATGAAATGATAGAAGAGGCAATCTTATCTGATTTATTACCCTATAATTTCGAAATTGTCAATACAAAAATTGATGAAAAGAGAATGGAATGTCCTCCGGAAAAAATTTTGACCAAAGATGGATTGGAAATCACGTGTAGATTTAAAGATATCAGACCAAAAGAAAAAATCGAAATTGTTTATGATTTACGTCATAGAGTTTCACGCACCATAATCTTCATTCGTGAAGATCAGTTAAATATCATTAAAACCCATGTAAATTTAGAAGATGCGACCCCCAAAAAGCAAGGTTTCCATGAAGCAAATATTAATTTCATTAATCCAGGACCTGCCCAAATAAAAGGCATGATTATTGAAGACATCATTCCACTTTATTATATTCATAGTATAATTGAACCAAGAACTCTTTTACCGCTGGTTAAACCATCATATAAGGGAGATCAAATTGAATGGAAGATTGGAACGATGGACGTTGACAGCATTAATCATCGTTATAAGCTTATAGAATTATTCAAATTTGAAGAATTAAAGATTTTAATCAATAAAATTGATGAGAAAGCTTACAATTGCTTAAAAAATAATAATATCAATGAATCTATCGAGAAATATAATGAAATTGTAGGCTTAATCAATGATTTCTTGAGCTAATTTTCCCAATATCTAAATTTTTCTATTTAAATAATATACTTTAAATGATTCAAGCTTTCCCTTTCTTATGGATATTTCCCTATAACCTCCAGCAGTTTTAAGGTCCTTGTAACTACCTAAACCAAGCGCGGGAGTTTGGACAACAAATGGACCATTCTCTTTTATTTCACGAGAATTATAATAAATTTCAGAGTATATGTCATAAAAGACTGCTGCAGGGTTTTCAATCTTTTTCAAGTTGAAAGGAGGGGCATCAAATACCTTCGTTATTTTTCCCTCAGGATCTCTCAATCTAAATTCCTTGTGCTTGTG
>CAZRIR010000019.1:3873-13320 GCA_964600195.1 uncultured archaeon
AAGAGAAAAATATTATCATCAACATCATAAATATTATTGATAATGTTTTCTAAATAATTAATTTGGCGACTTGAGAGACCAGTCACTGAAGGATGTCCGCTAAGTAAATCTCTTACATTTTTAAATGAATCCGGACCAGAATTAAGAAAGATAAAAATATTATTTCCTAGTTTTACGGTAAAATCTAAACAAGGATTAATTTCTGACCAGTAACCTTTCAATGCATTATAGCTTTTAGTAATTGCTTCAATTGGTGAAGCAGATAAAATTTCATTCAGGGATAAGGCTTCAAACGCATTCAAACCCATTTTTTTATACATTCCTCCCCAATTTAAATCATAACTGGCCACACGAAAGTCATGGTTGCCTAAAATAGTGAAGACAGGACATAATAATTCTTCATTTCTCGAGAGCCCCCGAAAATTAGGTTTATTTTTAAGAGGATAATTGGTGATGATATCTTTAAATACTTGCCAATTGGTATTTTCATAGCGAAAATCGGCAGTTTTTATGCTTATTTTTAATGATTTATTCATTAAGCTATAATCTATTATATCTCCCGTTATAACTATGAAATCTAAATCATTTTGGGACACTCTCTTATTCATCAATTTGATAAATTTTCGAAATTGATTGTTGGGATTTATAAATCTCTTGAGTAAGGGTTTTTTCAATTCAGGAAGTGCTTTTTTCAAAAAATTCCTATTTTTTTTAAAAATATTCAATTGCTTTTCTAATTCTACATTCCTAACCTTTCGAGTCCAATTCTTTATGATCTCATAAATTCGATCGTTTCTTGCAGCTAAATGAAGGTCAGTGGCATGAACGAAGTTAACGTCCTTCCAATCATTTTTTGAGATGACAAGCGAATGATAATTTATCTTCCCTTTACCTAATTGAATGTCAAACATTAAAAAATTTCTTTTTCTTAGATACTCGATTACCTGTTTATTTAGTTTAAAATCAAGGATTGCTTTATAAAAATGATCCAATCCATCAAATACATCGTATTTTTTCAAATAATTTTGAAAGGAATTGTATTCATTAAATAGATAAGAAAGTTCATTGATGGAAATCATAGATGCAATTTCAACATCATATAAAATGGGTTTGATTGGTTCTCCTCTAAATATATTTGGTTTAATTTTACTTCTTTTTACAATTTTCTTCTTTCTGCGAATTAGATTTAATATTTTGGATTTTATTCTATTTCTTATTTTTGGTTTTTTTCGTTCATTTTTTTTCTCATGTTTACTTTTCAATTTCCATTTATGTTCCATGATAGGAATAAAACTAATCTTATTTTCAATTGAGTTCTCAAAGTCTCTTGGATTTTTAATGTTACTTACAAACAATACAATTGCTTGAAATTTACGTTTTTTTAGTTTGGGATCAATTTTTATTATGAAAGGATGTCCTATATTTGGATTTACTATCAACGATCGGTGAGATCCATTCTGATTATTATCTTGAGCACTCAATTATCATTTAACACTTCAAATTAATTTGATCAGCAAGAAAAGTTCCTATTTTGATAGCCTAAACAAAAGAACTAGGATTTAAAAATATAATCCAACTTTTTTACTTGGGGACAATCAATACGATATTAGTTGATGTAAAGATAGATGATTTAATCACTCGAGAGGTTTACAAAAATAACATTATCCCCCCGAATAATAACCGTTCCTAATTGCTCGTGTTCTTCCCTTATATTTCCTTCCTCATCTTGATATTCAAAAATTTGGGAAGTCTCTTCCAAAAACAAGTTCAAATGTTCATCAAAACCAGATAATTTCCCTCGAAATAATCGGTTCCTCTTTATTTTTATTAAAATCGTCTTATTAACTGAATTTCTCAGATAATCGATCGGTCTATTGGGTCTATTTTGTTGACGTCGTTCCATTTTTATACAAACACATGTACTTATTAATTTAAAAAAAATATTTATAATTAAGTACTTAATAGAGTCTAATTAAAATCTTTTGATTTATTATTTTTTAATTATAAATATTGAAGATCTAAATAGATGATTCAAAAAAATGTCCTCAAATTCAATAAAAAAAACAGTAACTTGCTGTGTAAGGAACTGTCAAAAAACTATCCCTATTGATCAAGCTATTGTTATTGACAATCAATACTTTTGTGGAATCTGTGGAGTTGCATACTATAGAAGCGCTTTAAATTTATGATGCATTAACAACTCAATGAAATATAGTTAAGATTATATTTTAAAATTCTTTTTTTAGGTTACCACGTTCTTATTTTCAATAGACCCGTGGCGAAGCATGGATATCGCGGCAGCCTCCTAAGCTGAAGATCGGGGGTTCAAAATACTAGAAAACTCTTCTTAAATGAACATATCCCCCCGGGTCTGTTTAATTACAATAAATCATTAAACCCTTCGTTCTTTTTCCATAGTTTATCATTTTATTCATTAAAATTTCTAAAATAAAGAAATATTAGGAATAAATATCATCAGTTATAGAAATATTCAATAATGCATGTATCATAACATAACTAAACCGGTTTTTAATAATTATTTGGTGTTACTAAAATGGTTCTTGAAGTAAAAGATGATAAAATACCGTTCTACAAGCAATATGTCTCTGTTGCGATTATTATTATCTGTTGTATCGTAATGGCTTTACAATATTTAGATTATTTTTATGGAACAGGAACAATGCTCATTGGCCTTGCTTTCAGGCCAGATACCTTGCTAACGGGTGATCCATTTTCCATCCTCACATTATTTACATCAATGTTCATGCACGGCGATATTGTCCATCTTATCATGAACATGTGGTTTTTCTACGTAGTAGCAGATAATTGTGAGAAAACATTGGGACACTTGGGTTTTTTATTAACATATTTAGCGTCAGGTTTATTTGCAACTTTTCTTCATACTATGACCTCCGTAGTTGCAGGAATGGCTCTTTTTCAGGCAGGATTGTATTCAGAATATCCTATTTTACAAATTCCTTCCCTTGGTGCCTCTGGTGCAATATTTGGTATAATTGCTGTCTATGGTATAGTATTTCCAAATATTAGATTAGCAATTCTAGCTAATCCTCTATCGGGATCCTCAAATGTTTCAAGAACAATAAAGGCTTCTACGTTTGTAGTTTTATATGTCATTGCGGAGATTTCTTATGGAATTTACGGTATTATCAACCCTCTTAATGCAGGTTCAACAGCATATTTTGCTCACGTAGGGGGATTCATAATTGGTGCAATAGTCGCATACACATATATATGGCGTAAAGAAACGAAATCTAAGAAAAAATAGATTAATCCCTTTTTTTTTCCTTATTATTTTATTAATTAAAATAATAAAATCTTATTTAAACAGATTATTGTTTAAAATGTTAAGTTTCTTGATTATAAAATAAAGAAATTATTCGATATCTAGAAAATAATTAATTGATTTTATAAAAATTAGAACATAAAGCATTTAATTTGCTAATTAAATTTTGTTTTTAGGAGTGGCTAAAACTTAAATATGAAGATCCCCTTAATAGCTTTAGACATAATCATTTATTCAAGGTGGTGAATTAATATGAAAATATTAGTATATGGTGCTGGTGTTATAGGAAGTATCTTTGCGTATAAATTAAAAAATGGAAATAATGATGTTTCAATTTTAGCAAGGGGAAAGCGCTTAGAGGATTTAAAAAAGTGTGGTCTTGTCATTCGTGATGATATTTTTCATAATGTCTATAAGACAGATATTAATGTTGTAGATGTTTTGAATAAAGAAGATTTTTATGATATCATCTTGGTCATAATGCAGAGACAACAAGTGAGCAATATATTACCGATTTTAAAGGAAAATATTAGTCCAACGATAATTTTTACAGGGAATAATCCCTCTGGAGCAGAAGAATATTTGAATTATATCAATAAAACTAGAATTCTTTTGGGATTTGGAGGGCCTGGAGGGTATAGAGATGGACATGAAATTATTGCGGCATATGTAGACAATGTTATACTCTATTTAGGAGAATTGGATTGTAAGGTAAGTAAAAGAATGCTAGAAATTGAAAAAATATTTACTGATTCAGGAATTAAAGTTGAATCGATTATAGATATTGATGCTTGGTTAAAAACACATGCTGCTTTTATTAGTCCATTAGCCATGGGGGGTTATGCTGCAAAGAAACAGAATAAAACTCTTGGAACTGATGATTATATATTAGAATTAGCACTTATGGGATTTCGAGAAAATATTAAAGCATTAAAGAAATTACAAATCCCTATTCTTCCCAAAAAATATGAATTGCTCATTCACATTCCTTTAGGAATCATAAAAAGAAAATTCAAAAAACTCGTTAATTCAGAGTTCGGAAGAATTGCATTATCAGGACATGCAAACGCCGCTAAAAATGAAATGAAAAAAATTTCGGACGATCTTTTTAATGTTGTGAGAGGAGTAAAAACAGACTTGAACTCAAATAAAAAGCTTTATGAATTGAGTTATAAATAATAATATTATTCTAGTCTTGCTTGAAATTTGCTAAGTATTACGGTTGCAATGAATATCATCACTATTGCTATAATGAATACCAATAAATTATTCACAGACTGCTGAAAAATGATGAAACCACCTATGACGGGAACAATGAGATTGATGCTTGTCTGGATCGGCCATAAAACAACCGCTTTACCTTTTTGCAATCCATTATTTTGAAAAATAATGCCAATGAAATTGAAACCCAACAATCCATAAAAACTTAAAAATACCCATAAATGAAAGTAATCAAACCAAAATATTCCAAAAAGAATTTCCAACCACCCAAAAGGAGATATGATGTTGATTGAGGCATCATTATATGCTTGAGCCAAAATATTTGCAAACATGCCTCCTAAACTGAAAAATAATCCCGCAATTGTAACTTTAAATAAGCCTTTCCAATGATCTTGATTTTGTTTTTTTGAAATAATGATAAAAAAGAAAATTAATAAAAAGATTATT
Organism: uncultured archaeon; assembly: GCA_964600195.1. Taxonomy (GTDB): domain Archaea; phylum Asgardarchaeota; class Lokiarchaeia; order Sigyniarchaeales; family SOKP01; genus FT1-020. Next base: position 8,846 of record CAZRIR010000019.1, read on the forward strand.
ATTAAAAATACTAGAAAAGGTATTAAAAAAGATGTTAAATCTATGTGTATGTTTGAGATATCAGAAAAAGCAATCAAAATCGGAGCAAGAATGAGCATTGCAATCGCGATAATTTCCACGACGGATATTTTTTCATCCAAAAAACGTGATGCAACTATTACCATTATTATTAACCCCACACTTTGGAGGGGTTGAACAACGATAATTCCTACTAATCCTTGAGCAATAACAAAAGGGATCCATCCGATAATTCCTAAAAAAAAACCAATTACCCAATACTTATTTTTAAAATATTTTAAAAAGTCATTCCCAAAGTTATTAACTCCCCCCTCAATATTTAATTCTGGTAAACCATCTTTTAATCCTTTCTTCTGTAATGCAACGCCGATATTTACACACGTAGTTGCTATTATTGCCAAGATAATTCCTGAAGCGAGAGTAATTAAGTCAACCATGGTAGAGAATGTGAATGAACCTTAATTATTAATGTTTATGAAACCAATTTTGTTTCATTGTTTGGTTTTTAAGCTTAATTTGGATATTAAAATTAATTGAAATTGTTAATTAAATTTAAAAATTAGTGAATTTTAGTGGATGATTATAAAAAGAATAAAAAAAAAGAAATGATGTTTAAATTTTAAATTAATTTCATTGCTAAATCCATATCAGCAATTGTAAGTTTCTTTCTATTTGCATGTCGAGTCATTTCTAATGCTTTATTGGTTACTCCTTTTGCCATTTTTTCTAAATAATCAATTAAGGCATCAACTGCGTCTCGAGCAACCATTTCAGCGCCATTATCCTTCATTAATTTACGGACTGGACTCCATGCAAATACTTTTTTTGCCATATTTTTCATTCCTCCACTTTTTTATTTCTAAAAATTTTATTCAAAGTTCACATTTTCTAATTTGAACTTTATTATATTATAATACTCCTTTCAAATATTTAAAACTTACGTAACATTCCCGATAACCTATGTTTCGGTTAATAATTTCTTCCGATCGACAAAATTGCGATGTTTGAGAAGAAAAGCCCTAGGATATGAACCGAGCCTTCTCCTCAGAGATTTTTTGAAATTTTTAAAATGATGAGGGTTATATAGCATATCATTAAAAATTAGATTTTTATTCATTATAAATCTAAGGAAATAAATTTAATAATATTTAAAAATGAGGAAAGAATAGAAAACCTGTTATAGTTAATTAAAAGTGTAAAAAATCAAATTTCAATTTCTTTTAATGAAATTTTTTGTTAAAAATGAAAGAGTGGTAAAAAAAGATGAAATTTGACTCTTTTGAAATAATTTTAGATCTAGCAGGAATTAGAAAGAAAAATATTGAAATCAAAAGCATATATAATCCTAATTTGATTGCTAATTTATCAATAGAAATGCATGACAGATATCTTATTCGAGATTCGATCTGCAATGATCTTCTAAAACAATTGGAACAACAGGAGATAAATAAAAATAAGATTCAAATTTACATAGAAAAAAAGATTAAATGGCTTGAAGAAAAATATAAGGATACTCAAGATGTGGAGGATGCTAAGTATCTTCAAATGGCGATTGAAGAGTGGAAAAATTTTTTAACATTGAGCCTCTAATATAATTTTTTATATATTACAGGATTGAAAAGAATTAAAATTTGATTCTTAATTCTAATGAGTTATGAAAAAAATAATTGCTGTAACTCCAGGAGATGGAGTTGGAAGGGAAGTAGTCCCTGAGGGGGTAAAAATTCTAAACACGATATCAGAATACACGGAATTTGATTTTAAATTCAGAGATGCTCCCGCAGGTGGTCAAATCTACAAAGAATTTGGTGAAAGTCTTCCTGAAAAATCATTAGAAACAATAAAATCATCAGATGCTCTGCTTTTTGGAGCTATTGGGATTCCAGGTTTACCTCAAGGAGTGGCAGAGCTTGCAATTTTTAAAATTAGGCATGATTTAGATTTATATGTAAATTTAAGGCCCATCAAGTTATATGATGCTTTACGAGATAGGTGCCCCCTCAAGGAAGAATTTATTGGTGAGGGGATAGATATTACTTTTGTCAGAGAAAATACGGAAGGATTATATCAAAATGTCGGTGAATTAAAGGAGGAGGAAGCATACAATATCATGAAGTATACACGAAAAGGGTGCGAGAGAATAATTAAATATGCATTTGAACATGCAAAAAAAAATGGTCATGAGAAAGTGACTTCTGTAGATAAAGCTAATCTTTTAAAACCAAGCCAATTATGGCGTAAGATTTTCCATGAAATCGCAGAAGAATACCCCAATATAAGAACGGAAGATATATACGTCGATTCTTTTTGTCAATGGTTAATTAGAGCACCTTATTCATACAAAACCGTTGTCACGGGAAACATGTTCGGTGATATCATAAGTGATGAGGGAGCATTCCTCATTGGAAGCTTGGGGATGGCATCGAGTGGAAACATTCATCCCGGTAAGGTTTCAATGTATGAACCCATCCACGGTTCCGCTCCCGATATAGCGGGAAAAGGGATAGCAAATCCGATAGGTACGATACTTAGCGTTAAGTTAATGCTTCAAGAGTCATTTAATCAACCCAAAATTTCCAAAGAAATAGAAATTGCGGTAGAAGATGCTTTAAATGAAGGAAGAACAGTTGATATAAAAAAACCTGATTTAGAAGTTCTTTCTACAAGTGAAATGGGAAATTTAATATCTGATAAATTGAGAAAAATTCTAAAGAAATAGCAAACTAATTAATAGAATTTACAATTATCATAAAAATATAATCAAAATATTTTTATAAAGGAAAAAATAATAAGGATATTGATTCATACATTATAGTGAAGGAAGATGGGAACGTATAAAATAGTTGTTTTACCAGGGGATGGAATTGGACCCGAAATAATGAGAGAAGCAATAAAAGTCTTGAAAGTCATTGAAGATATAATAAATAATGTTAACTTTGAATTCATAGAATATGAATGTGGCGGTCAATACTGGTTAAAAACCAATCACAAAGAAGAATGGCCAATAGAAGCATATGAAACCTGTAAGAATGAATCAGATGCCATCCTGTTAGGGGCAATTGGATGGACCGATCCTGCTACAGGTAAAACCGTTTCCTATCCTGATGGTAAGATGGTAGGACTTGAAGTACTATTTGGACTTAGATTTGGCTTGGATCTATATGCGAATATTAGACCGACAAAGCTTTATGAAGGCGTGCAACATAAAATTTCGGGTGAGTTTCGACAAATCTGGAAACCTGAAAATGTAGATTTTGTATCGATTCGAGAAAATACAGAAGGATTATATGCAGACACGCATGGAAATTTAAAAAGAAATGAATCCATTGAAATTGCGACGGACTGTAGGTTAATTACGAGGAAGGGCTCTGAAAGGGTCATTACTTTCGCATTTGAATATTGCAAAAGGAGAAATAAGGGTGCTCCAAAAGATGGTAAATTAAGGGTTACTTGCGTGGATAAAAGTAACGTCACTGCAGGTTGCAAGTTATTCCGTCAAGTTTATCAAGAGATTGCTCCAAGATATCCTGTAATTGAACAAGATTACGCTTTTATTGATGCTTTCACTCAATGGATTGTGAGGACGCCAGAATGGTTTGATGTATGCGTGATTCCTAACATGTTCGGAGACATTGCTACAGATCTTGCTGCAGTTCTTCAAGGAAGTTTAGGTATGGCTGCTAGTGGGAATGTAGGTGATAAGCATGGAATGTTTGAGCCCATTCACGGTTCGGCACCAAAACATACTGGAAAAAATATCATAAACCCTATCGCAACAATATCGGCAACCCAAATGATGTTGGATTGGTTATCAGGAAAGCATAATAGTGATCCACATTTAAAGAAAGGTGCAAAGTTAATAGAAGAAGCAATTGAATTAGTTCTTAAAGATGGAAAAGTTAGAACCTATGATTTAGGAGGAAATTCGAGCACATCTGAAGTTGGAGATACAATTTGTCAAAAATTAAAAGAAATCGCTTAAATAAGATTATTTGGAGTCCCATTTAAAGTAATAATCATCATTTTGCTATAAATTAACCCTTTATTGCGGATAACATTACGTTCAATTCATCAAAAATTTCCAACCGATATTCCCCGCTTATTTTGAAAAACAAAAGTGAAACCATTCTTTCTTCCAATAATGCATTTACATTCATCTCTTCCATTAAATCCGACCAAATTACATCCTCAGATATACGCATACCAATCAAAACAACTTTATTTTCTTTTATATCCTTTATTATCTTCATGACTATTTCTTTCCAAGAAGGAGGGACGTGTTTTTTCTTTCTTGCGTCAAAAATACAAAAAACACCATCAACATCATTTGATATTATAAAATTTTCATAAAGGTAATTTTTCAATATGAGGCCATTTGGAAACTTGTATAATTTTTCATCTTTAGTATCCTTTACTTTAGAATATTTACCTAATTGTTCAATTTCAGAAATGATCTG
>CAZRIR010000020.1:0-13203 GCA_964600195.1 uncultured archaeon
ATGGTTAGGACCACGCCAATCATAACTAAAGATGGTAATCTTGAGGGTGCTATGGCATTTATCACTGATGAGACGGAAAGAAAAATTGCGGAATCAAGATTAGAAAAATTCGTTTCAACGGTATCTCATGAACTTCGAACTCCAATTACCGTGTTAATGATGTCAATTGAATATCTAAAAAAAACAAAAACAGGAATGACTTCCGAGATTGAAGATCGTTTATTAGATGGAATTTCACGAAATATCACTCTTTTAAGTGAATTAGTGGAAGATATCTTATTAATCTCCCAAATTGATGAAAAAAAACTAAAAATTGACTGGAAGGCATATTATCCACGAAATATAATTCAGGATAATTTAAAAATGTTAGAAAGTAATATTAAAGCTAAAAATTTAGAGATTGAATTATATATTGATGAGAATATTGTCTTGTTTGGAGATTTAAAAAGAATTAATCAAGTATTTCGTATTTTCCTTGACAATGCCATTAAATATTCAAAAGAAAATTCAAAAATTCTAATTCAAGCTCAAAATAACTATATCGGAAAATATAATCAAGAAAATGTTGAAGGAGTGTTATTTGAATTTACTGATCAAGGAATTGGGATTCGTAAAAAAGATATTCAACGTTTATTTGAACGTTTTTTTAGGACTGAAGAGGTCAGGAATATTCCGGGAACGGGATTAGGATTATCTATAGCAAGAAGTATGGTTGAACTCCATGATGGCCAAATTTTTGTTAAAAGTGAATATGGAAAGGGCTCTACATTTTCCTTATTTCTCCCAAGAAAAAAAGAACCTCAAACTTAAAATAATTTTGAATATAAATAGTAACAAATCAAGATTACCTTTAGAGAAATGAAACCACTCATATTTATCGTGGATGATAATGAAGATATTTTATTTAACCTTAAAATTACCTTAGAGTGCTATGATTATGAGGTAATTACTGCAAACTCTGGTCAAAAAGCACTGAATGTGTTAGCGGGACTAAAACATCCTCCGAATATCATCATTAGTGACATTATGATGCCCCACATTAATGGATTTGAGTTGTTTAAAAATATTTCAAGTGATCTAAGATGGAATAATATACCATTCCTCTTTTTATCTGCAAAATCATCAAATGAAGATATACGATTAGGAAAAATGCTGGGTGTTGATGATTATCTCACGAAACCCATCATCGAGGAAGATTTATTAGCAAGCATCAAGGGAAAATTAAAAAGAACCACGAATATCAATTCAATTAATGCAAAGGTTTCTGAATTGCTTAAAAAATATGATATAATCCCAGATTCAACAAAAAAAGATGAAATTCAAGGAACTATTACCCTTTTTTACATGGTATGGGATGACGTTTACGGTCCCGTTTTAAAAGAATCTTTTTCAAAGGAAGAGAAACTTTCCTTTTCCTTAAAAGATATTAGTTTTCAGCTTTTCAACGCGGCAGTGTTGATTTATGGACAAGATTGCGTTCTTCAATCAGAAGGTATTTTATTAAATATTAAAAAAATTAACATGCCAGCATTTTTATATTTTGATTCATTTCCTGATGAGAATCAAAGATCAGGACATAAACAATTCATGCTGGCCGTAATCGCTCCCTCGATAAATTATTTTAAATCATTACAAATAAAAGAAGTGCTCCAAGAAATATTTCTCAAAATACAAGCTAATGATGAAATAAATATGGAGAAATATACGGGGAAAATTTCAAAAATCTTGAAAGATAAACTAATTTAGAATTCATTTATGTTTATAAATTATAACCGATTAGTTAAATTTACTTATTACCAACTACTATGTATTTTAAATTATGAATGATTACTAATCCATAATATTTAATATTCCGAAGGAATGATTTAAAATGGACATGAAGAAAAAAACTTTTGATGAGATTCTTGGTATTGATGCGGCTGATAAACAAATCATAGAAATGATAGAAGAGGATCCAGACATTACGCATTCAAAAATAGCGGAGTCAATTGATAAATCGCAACCTGCCGTTGGAGCGAGAATAATCAAGCTTGAAAGAAAACACTTGTTAACAAAACAGGTAGGGTTCAATATAAAGCACGTTGATCTTAAGGTCGCAATCGTTTATATTTCGACAAAAGATGTTGATGATATCGTGGAAAAAATATCAACCTGTCCGTTCATCAATCACGCCTTTAAAATTTCGGGAGAATTTAATTTACTCTGCTTTATTTCTGCCTCTGACTTGCAAACCATTGAAAAACTCGTGGATTTGTGCTTCCGAAAGGATCCTAATGTCATCAATATAAAAATGAACATCCTCATAGAATCAATTCATGATTTTGTCATACCGATGGATTTTTCTATAGAACGATTTGATGGAAGACATTGTGGACCTGGCTGTCATATACAAAGGGACACGTCAAAGTTCAAATTTGATGAGATAGTATCTGAAGAATGATATATATCTTTTTCTAATTTTTAAAATGGGAAAAATAATTAAAAATTTCTTCTTTGAAAGAATCTAATCTATTTTTTTATCATAATTTGTTCCGAACCATCAGATATTACAAATTTAAAACCTCCTGAGATGATTTTGTTAATTTCTGCTCAATTTCCATCAAAAATCATGGTCGTTAATAAATATGATTAAATTAGACAAAAAGTTATGGAATTTTTAGACTAATGAATAAAAACCCTTGTTTTTATTTCATGGTTTTTTTAAATTATTGTCTTCAGGAAACTCGAGATATAATTTTTTTTTTGAAAAAATTGAGATATTTATCTATAATTCAACTAATTCAAATTATTTTCAATCCTTTCTTCCTTTTATATAAAACAACTAATGCTATTGGTAAAATTACTGACGTTGTAATTCCTAAACCTATAATAGTATCTGGAATGCCCTTAAGTGAAAAAACGTCATAGAATTCAATGGTATAGTTAAAAGCACTCGAATGAGATCGGTTTATTGGAATTTCGAGGTTTGCATCATTCTCCCAGGCGGTCCAATCGATATAAGCATAATAATTCCCCGATGAATCGTTCGCCATTACTCGATATATGCCTGGGATCAAAATACCTCCAAAGTTAAAACTAAAATGAAAGAGTACTGAATTAATTAGGTTCCCATTAGTGTTATTATATCCCAATATCATCAAGATTGAAATCACGAATGGCATAAAAATATAGAAAGGCATCCACTCTTCCACTAAATATAGTGGAAAATGCCAACAAGCTCACAATATTCCAATTAAACTATTCTCAATTATTAAGTTATTTTAAAATACAAGTGAATTTTTATGATAAATTATTTAAAGAGCATATAAATAAAATTAAGAGAGCAATTTCTATTATTATTTGTCATAAAACATTCTTTAATGAAATGATAGGAAAAAAAGTACTAATAATATTGAGTCAGACCTTCTTTACTGGCCTCTAAATACTTGCATTTTTCCCCACAGCCATGTTCATCATCTGGTTCGTGATTCTCAGATTCAAAGTCAATAGGGAGGATCAAATCTTTTGCAATATCTGTAACGACTTCCATGGAAACATCCTGAACCTCTGGTTTGTTTCTAAAGTGATAATTGATAATTGCATCAATTTTATTTAATTTTGAACTTGCTAGCATCACGCAAACATTATGATCTCCGCTCACGCGAAAGGCATTCAACATGAAAGGACAAAATCTGGCCATTTCCATCAACCTGTCTGGTTCTTTGGTGTTTATTTCTACTGTTGCTAAATATAAATCTACCATCTTGAAATTAATTCCTGGTTGAAATTGCAATACACCTGCTTTCTCAAGCTTCTTGATACGATGGCCAACAGTAGGTTGTGAGCGATTAATCCGTTCTGCAATTTCAGTATGGGTCATGTTAGGATCTTCCTGGACTATTGCTATGATCTGCTTGTCTATCTCGTCTAGTTTTAATTTATTACTTATCATTTTGATCGGAAATTTTACAATAAGTGATGGTATTTGATTAGAATTTATAATTTATAAGTATTAAAATTTTTCATGTTAGGTGGAAATGAATTTCTTACAATACTCACATTCCCCACTACCAGGGTCTAATTCATCCTGTAAATCTAAATTTATGGGAACAATTGTTTCTTTTGCGGTCTCTAAGATGATTTCCATTTTCACATTTTGTATTCCAGGATTATTCCTAAAATGCGTGTTGATCAACCCATCAAGTTTTTCCATTTTAGGGCTTGCTAATATTAATACTATATTAAACTCTCCGGAACTCTTGTATATATTCATAATGAATGGACAATGTGCCATTGTCATTATTTCATCGGGTGAGTCCGTTTTGAGATACACAAATGCAAGAAAAATGTCTACAGCGTGAAAATTAATCCCTGCTTGTACTTTTAAAACTCCTGAATCCAATAATTTCTTTAAGCGACCCCCAATAGTCGGTTGTGATCGATCTACTCTTTCAGCAATCTCGCTATGGGTCATGCTTGGATTTTCCTGCATCAAGCTTATGATTTTTTTATCAATCTCATCTAAGCTTATTTTTTTTATTCGGGTCATTAATTTTTAAAATTCACATAAGTATTAATTTCTTAGGATTATCGCTATTAAATATGAAATTTATAGCTATTTTATTCATTATAAACAAATAATAGGAAATATTAATTGTAATAAAGATATGGAAAGTGAATAATCTAATATCAAATAAAAAACTAGGTAAGGAGAATAATTGTTTATCTCTGTAATGATTAACTTTTTACATTAGCATGAATAATTTCAAATTAAAGATTTCCGAACTAAAATAATTATAAAATATGAGATATTTTAAGAAGCAAGATAAAATTCGAGATCGTCCTTATATCCCTAATTATGGCATTGAAGAATCTGATTTCGGATTATTAGGGTGGGATTTTGTACATGATGAAATGAAGGATGCAAAAAACTATTGGCTATGTACTACAAGATCAGATCATCGTCCCCACGCAATTCCAGTATGGGGCTCATGGATTAATGATTCTTTTTATTTTGGGGGTGGTTCCGAAACAAAAAATCAAAAAAATTTAGCTGAAAATCCCCATATAGTAGTTCACTCGGAGAGTGGGACTAAAGTAGTTATAATAGAAGGAAAGGTTTCTATTGAGGAAGATGATAAAATAATTCAAGAGATTAAAAGGGATTATTTGAGAAAATATAATTTGGATCATCCTCCTCCATTTTATCGAGTAGACAAAACGAAAGTCATGTGTTGGAATATGAATGATTATGCAAGAACTCCAACAAGGTGGAAATTTATTGACAAAACTAAATAGATAGGGAAACTATAATTTAAATAATCATTAATCTGTAAATCAAATCTTATTTTATAGAACTATTCATTAACCTAAATTTAAGAAATTTAGAGGAAAAAATCAAAGATCAACGAATATTTAAAAGTATGGAGAATTAAAGGAAATTTTTAAAAAAATCATTTACAGAACAACTATAAACAATAATTTTTATTATGTTGCAGTTCTTGGTTTTATATATCCGAAGTATGCCCCGAGATATCCGACTATCATGGAAACCAAGCTAATATAATAATAAACCGTGAAACTGATATCATATAAAACAATATATACCACATCTAACATGTTAAAAATCAGAATTGAACAAATTCCAATGCTCATTACTATCAATGATAGGAATCCTTTTTTATAGACCATCTCCTCTATTCCTTTATATGCTATTATACATCTTGAAGTAAATGGAACATATATGATAATTACATAAATTAGTAGTAGTACATACCCAACAACTCCTAAGATTGAAATAGATTTAGAATAGAAGAAAATCTCAAAAATGACTATAAATAACCCGAAAGAATATATGAATACTTTTTCCAGACGCTTATAGGTGGTGTCAAAAAGATTAACCCTCAATACATAGGTTATTGCCGCACCTACTACAAATGCCGCAAATGAAAATCTATACTCAGTAATCCTTAATATAAAAAAGGATTCTATGGTGAGAGGATCGGGCACGGAAGGAAAATTAACATAATCCAACCCCCCAAATAATATTATAATTTTACTCAACCACGTAAAAAAAATCGTCACCAAGAAGCAGCAAAAAATATAGAATAGTAACAAGGTGTAACGATGACGTTTTTGAACGTATTTTTTGTGAATTAAAGATAAGATGATAATTGCAATGATAATTACTGCTAATTCAAGAATCATTCCTATAAACATTTCTAGTTCTTGAGCCATAAATGAATATTTGTACTTTTTATATTTATATTTTTTTCCCTATGAGAATTTATCTCTTAAAGAGTAGTATTTTACTATAATGCATATTCAATTTAAGAATAGTAAGTATATTCACTAAATTTAGAAGTTTGTAATGTAAACTATAAAAAAGTAGCTATATCATAAAATTTATGGATTTAAGCAATCAAAAAATATTCTAATATGATACCAATAATATAGGATATTATAAACGCAATTGTACCAACGATTAACATTTCGATTGCTCCCTTTAAAGGCCTTTCTCCCGTAATTTTGCTCTTTGAAGCTCCCGCGATAAATAGCATGCTGAAAGAAATGATGGATGATAATAATAAAGACATAAAACTTAAATTCAATAAATATGGAAATAGAGGTATGAATGCACCAAACACGAATGCTATAAACGTTAAAATCGCACCGATTGCAGGATTTTCGGGTTCTTCCAAACCTAATTCACTTTTAATGAGGAAATCAAGCCAGACTTGTTTATTCGAAGTGATGGTTTCCACGCACGAATCGAGATTCCCTCCTTGAAAACCCATCTTTTCAAATATTTCCCTGACCTCTTCCTTTTCTTCTTCGGGAAAGAGTTCAATTTCTGCTTTTTCTCGCTTCATTTCATTTCTAATATAATTCACCTCTGATTTAGAGGAGATATATTCGCCCAAGCCCATGCTTGTTGCTCCAGATACCATTGCCGCTAAACCTGTAAGAATGATTATGGTATTTCCTCCTGAAATGGTTGCTGCTGCCACTCCAATTAGCAACGTGAAAGTAGAGATAAGTCCATCATTTAATCCTAGAATGATTGACCTAATTTTCCCTCCACCTGTAGCGTGTTCTTCAATTCTTTGCAAGGTTAACAGACACCTATAATCTCATCATAAAATATTACTATATTTATTAAAATATGAATTGAATTTTAAATAAATTACTCTCAAAAAGAAACAGATTTTCTTGTTAATCTATTGTGATGGCTCTTGCCTTGCATGCCGTCGTACAAATATGGCATTTAACACACATATCTTCTCTATCTTCAACAACAACACATTTTGGTTCAGAAGCCTTATTCATAACTTCATATATTCCTCGAAAACAAGCATCTTCACATGAGAATTCTCGACATTTCAAGCATTTACTCGTATCAATGTGATGAAATTTATAACTTTCTACAGAGTTCTGGTTATTTACATCACTCATCATGAGATCTAAAACAATATCGTCCTTTTATCCGTTCGGATTATATTTTATAAAATAATTTTTTATGTAGTAATCGCAAATTATTCTATATATTGGTTAAAAAATATCACTATCACTTGATGAATTTCATTAAAACCCCCATTTACGAATTGCCCCCTCTCATGCGAGGGACTTTTGTATCCCGACCAAATAGATTTGTAGCTGAAATAATGTATGAGGGAAAGATTCAACTTGCTCATGTGCACGATCCTGGCAGGTTAAAGGAACTTTTACGAAAAAATGCAGAAGTTTTATTTACGTTTTCAAATGGGAAATTAAAATATTATCTAAAGGCAGTAAAATCCAATGAAGATGAATGGATATTAATTGACACCTCCTTACATTCTAACCTTGCATTAGAAATTATTAAGCTCTTACCCAAATTTTCGGATGTTAGTGAAATAAGATCTGAAGTGAAAATTGGGAATAGTCGAATTGATTTTACTTTAGATGGCGTTCCTTTAGAAGTTAAAGGAGTATCATTAGTGAAAAATGGTCTGGCGTTATTTCCAGATGCTCCTACCGGACGAGGAACACGACATGTAGGTGAAATCATAGAGCATAAAGGGATTCTTTTATTTTTGATATTGAGAAATGCAAAAGAATTTGCCCCTCATGAAGATATGGATCCTAAATTTAGTCTTAAATTAAAAGAAGCTCGAGAAAAAGGTATCGAGATAATTGCGGTGCAATTAAGCTTTGATGGAAAAATAATATATTATAATGGAAAAGTGAAGTTAGCAGATTTTTAAAACCTATCCAACCAAAACATTTACTTCTTTTTCTTGCTGGCTTTTCTTTCTACCTTGCTTTTTCTTCTTTCTATCTTTGATTATCAGATTAATCTCTTGATTTGGAGGTGTTTTTGTGATTAAATAATTAAACGTACCAGCTTTATCAGCTCTCCTCCTTAAATCCTTTAAATCCTCAGAGATCACAGATCGAGTAATACCTTGTGACATTAGCATCTCATATGCTCCACCCATCACCGTTTTAACATAATTAGGAACTTGAGGACCCATCCATCTCCATTTCCCAAATATATTCAAATATCGCGTTGCAACATCTTTAATGTAATCAGAACCAAGATAATATGAGGCATAGGCTTCGGCTACTAGTCTATATATTTCAATATTACTCAACTTATCAGTTCGCATCATGGGATGAAATAAATTATAGTGTTTATATTTATAACTCGTGATCCTCCCTTCTTTCTTCATTTCCTCATAAAATTGAGTCCCCGGAAAAGCAGTAATGGGCGTGAATTGAACACATGTCAATTTAAGGGATTTAACAAATTGTATGGTTTGATGCACCATTTCACGGGTTTCCCCGGGATAACCTATGATAACGCCACCAAAAATTGAAATTCCACGATCTTTAATCATTTTTACAACCTGTTCAATCATTTTTGGAGTTGTATTTTTCTTGTTCATAGCATCCAAACTCTGTTGATGTACTGTCTCAATTCCTAAGAAAATTTGTCGAAAACCCGCCTTCTGCATTAAATCAATCAACCAAGGATTCCGATAAAGAGTATCAACACGAGATTGACAACTAAAATATAATTTATTATGAACACCTGACTTGATTATGGTATCCAATATCTTTTTTGTTCGATTTACGTTAATCGTGAAATTATCTTCACAGAAGAAGAGAAAATTGAACTTCCAATCAACCGAATATATTTCCTGCATGATTTTTTTGATACTTTTCGTTCGATAAGTCATCCGGTTATTGCTCGGATCGGTCCACATTTTTTTTATGCAACAAAACGTGCAATTATGCGGACAGCCCCTTGAGGATTCCATTTGATCAAGTCTCGTTCCTAAATAAAGATAATTTTTACGTTTTATGAGATCATGACGTGGAATGGGAAAATTATCCAGATTGCATTCTAAGGCCCGAGGCTTGTTATGGATTATATTTCCCTCCTTTAAGTAAGAAATTCCATCAATATCTTTTTCTGAAATATTACTTTTATTGCCATCTATGAAGTCGATTATTTCTCGAAAGGTATGTTCTCCTTCACCTCTCACGGTAAAGTCCACGCTAAGGTGTTTTGCAACATACTCAGGATCTAAAGTTGGATGGTATCCTCCGACTATCGTCTTACAGCCCTGCTCTTTAGCTATTTGAGCAACCTCTAATGCAGAATCGATCTGTGGTGTCATAGAGGTAATTGCAACGACATCATGGTGGTTTAAATCATTACGAAATTGTTTTTCTTTAAAAGGTTCCACTTTAAAATCTGTTAATTTGGCTTCATGCTCAGGAACCATTGCTGCTAAAGATATCAAGCTTAGAGGTGGTCCTTTTATTACAGCATCTAAACCAGAGGCGATCCTACTGGGATTCACATATAAAATTTTCATGGTTATAGTTGAAATGTCTAATTCGAATATAATTTAAAAATAGAGTTGTTTTTTAAGAAAAGTAAATAATGATTTATAAACATTCTTTTAATTAAATAACAAAACATTTGACTATTCTTTAATGCCTGGATATTATTTATAATTTACAAAATTTGTATTATCATTATTTTTTAAAGATATTTTTTTCTATTTTAAAGCAGTTCCACAATAAAAACAATAAATTGAATCTTTTCTATGGATTTCTGTATTACAATTAGGACATGTTTTCATTATTTGCGTGTCTTGGGAAAAGATATCAAAAATGTCATTACACATACCATTTATCAGTTCATATATGTCATTCATTTTTTCTTCCTTTTCTTCTTCTAAAATAGTGCTTATATAGATCCCTAATAATTCTTTCAAAAAATTTCCAATAAAATTCACTTGTTCAATAAATTTAACATTAATTTTTGTTTCAACAATCGTTCTTCCAATTTCCGTTATTGTATATACCTTTTTAATGGGACCAATAGGGCTCTTAACATTTTTTGTTTTTAAAAAACCATCACTTTTTAAATGGGATAAAATAGGATAAATAGTTCCTGATTGAGCATCCCAAGTCCCTGCAAAATGCTTATTTAAAGCATCTATTAAATCATATCCTGAGATCCCATTAGGATATTTTAGTATATGCTCCAGAATAGTAAATTTAAGGGGTGTAAGCTTCTTTTTATCTCCGATTATCTGTAAAATCTTTTCTTTCATTTCAGGAGGTAATGTTTCTAAATCTTCATTAATATCCAAAAATTTACTTAACCACATTTAATTCTTTATACTTCCTTTTTTAATTAAACTTCTAATTTATTATTTACCTATTCATTTTTTTTCTCATTTTTTCCATTTCTCTTTCAATTGCTTGTTCCTTTCGAGATGTGACATCTCCTGTTTCTGTCATTTTAGACTTGAAATATATCAAGTAGATTATCACATGTCCTACAAAACCTGCGCCCCAGAGAATACCTGGCCAAAGAACCCATAAGAATTGGGGTATTATTTGAAGGTTATTTACGATTAATAGAATCATTACGGTAATATATGCCGTAAAATGATATATAACCCCTCTTTTGGCTCTTGGATATACCCCCGTAGCAAACATGATATATGAAGCAATGTGAATTGATAATCCTATTAACCATCCAAGCAAAGGATAGAGAAACCAAGAAGTTTGGAATGTAATTATTGGAAATACCGTAAGAAAATTAATTGCAAATAATATTATATTCACCAATAAGTAAACAGCAAGATGAATTCTCACTGAATATCGATAAGATACTTTTTGAGCAGCAATTCTTCTTAAGGATTCCTCACTAAATCTTTCTTCTTTACTCATTATTTAATCACCTTAGAACTCTTCATAACTTTTTTTTAAGTTTTTGATATATTTTAATGTTTAGTTATTTATTATTTATTCTCTAAGATTGGAATTGGATTCATATTTTGGGGTACAAAAATAGGTTTATCTACTTTTTTATCCTTTATTTCCTCTGTCTTTGATTCAATTTTATTATTCGCCATCATTTGTTTTAATTCTTCAGAGACTTTTGAACTTGAGATACCTTGCGAACGGAGCATCCGAAGCCCTCCTCTTATTACATTTCTGCCCAATCTTGTTATGTTATGCGCCATCCAATTAAAACCACTGAATGGATTTAAAAAGCGTTTCAGTACCATTTTGAGCCAATCTAAATCATACAAGTAATAGGCGGCATATGCTTCCACGACTAAACGATAGAGTTCTTTGTTTGTCAATTCATCGGTTCTCATCATTGAATTAAACAAGTTGTAATGCTTGGGATTTAAACTGGTAATTTTTCCTTCCTTCATCATCTCATCATAAAATTCCGTTCCTGGAAATGCTGTAATTGGCGTGAATTGCACGCAAGTTAATTCTAATGATTTAGCAAAATTAATGGTTTGTCGCACCATTGTTTTATTCTCACCAGGATAGCCTATGATAATACCTCCAAATACAGACATACCCCTATCATGTAGCATATCTACCACATTTCGAGTCATTTCCGGTGTTGTATTTTTTTTATTCATTGCATTTAGACTTTGTTGATGTACAGATTCAATACCAAGAAAAACCTGTCTCATTCCCGCTTGTTGCATTAGATCCATTAACCAAGGATTCCGATATAAAGTATCAACCCGTGATTGACAACTAAAATACATTTTACTAGAAATTCCTGATTTAATAATCTTCTCTAATATTTCTTTTGTTCGTTTTATTTTAATTGTAAAATTATCTTCACAAAAAAAGATAAAATCATTTTTCCAATTTACCTCATAAAGTTCTTCCATTATTCTATCGGCGCTTTTAGATCTATAAACGATGTTTTGTGATGGATCTTTCCACATCTTAGTTATACAACAAAATTTGCATGAATGGGGGCACCCACGAGAAGATTCAAGGGTTGCAACACGCTTTCCTAAATAAAGATATTTTTTAAAATCTATTAAATCTCGACGAGGCATTGGAAATTTATCAAGATTGCATTCTAAAGGCCGATCTGGGTTATGAATTACTTTCCCACCTTTACCCTTATATGAAATACCTTTGATTTCTTTTTTATCTTCTAATTTTGTTTTATCTTGATTAATATTATCAATTATTTCTTTAAACGTATGCTCTCCTTCTCCGCGAACAGTATAATCCACGGAAGGATGAGCTGCTACATAATCAGGTGCTAATGAAGGATGATATCCACCAAGAATCGTAATAGCACCCTCCCGCTTAGCTATTTGGGCAACTTCAAAAGCGCTTTGAATTTGAGGTGTCAAGCTGGAAATTGCAACTACATCATGCTTATTCACTATTCGAGTAAAGTTTTTATCAGAAAATTTTTTGATTTTAAAATCAACTAATTTTGCATCATGGTCTGGAACCATCGCCGCTATTGAAATGAGGCTTAATGGTTGCGCTTTTATAATTGCATCAAGTCCACATTCCAATCGGGAAGGATTCACGTATAATATTTTCATTTTTTTTTACCTAAATTGAACTATCCTAATTTAATTTTAATCATATTTTGACTCCGAAATTATTTTTCGGAACTAAATAAAATCTAAGTAGATCTAACAAACAACCTACTATGTAGAATAAGCAAATTATCATATTTAAACCTATCGCTAGTTGAACTTTAATATGGAGAATTAGATATTTCAATGTAAAACGATTTTAAAATCAAATTATACCAATTAATAGTCGAAGTTGAAATCTCGTGTTCTTAATTAAATGAAAAAGTGCTTAAATTGGAAAAATTACCAAAAATTAGCTGGTATTTATTGTAAAAAAAAAGACAATATAATT
>CAZRIR010000021.1:0-1999 GCA_964600195.1 uncultured archaeon
CTCCCGTTCCAGAACCTGCTCCCATGAAAGAGACAGTACCTGCTCCCTCATTTGAACCCGAACCTGAGATAGAATTTGCGGCACCTCCCGTTCCAGAACTGAAACCTGCTGAGCATTCGACTACTATTCCTATTAAAAAGCCATCTCAAAAGTTAGAAATTAATACAAGTAAAGAATTTAAACCTGAAACGATCCCATTCTCCTCAAGTGCTCCTGTTCCAGTTGCTCCTCCTGAAGATTTTAAATTACCATTGGAAATTCAACAAACTGAAAGTAAAGCCGCTGAACCAAAACAAAACGTTCCTTTTTTAGCCTCAAAACCTGAAATCTCGGATTCAAGCTCATTAATCGATTATATGCCCGAAACTATTTTATCAAAGAAAGAACAAAAGGAATTAGAAAAGCAGAAAAAGTTAGAAGAAAAAGAAAGGAAAGCAAGAGAAGCACAATTAGCCAAAGAAGAGAAAGAAAAGTTAAAACAGGAAGCCAAAGAAGAAAAAGAAAGATTAAGACGGGAAGCCAAGGAAGAGAAAGAAAGGGCCAAGCAGGAAGCCCTGGAAGAAAAAGAAAGAAAAGAACGGGAAGCCCTAGAAGAAAAAGAAAGAAAAGAACGGGAAGCATTAGAAGAAAAAGAAAGAAAGGAACGGGAAGCATTAGAAGCAAAGGAGGCAAAAAAAGCAAAAAAAGCAAAAAAAAGCAAGAAAGAGGAAATTATCCAACCAGAAATTGCTCCAATCCCTCAACATCCAGATTTATTTAAGAAAGAAGAACCTTCTCTTGCAGAAGCATTAGCAAGTAAGACGAAAAAAGTGAAAAGAACTAACGTTTTTACACCTTTTACTCCGATTCTTGAATCTACTGAAGAAGAAAATGCTATATTCAACTCAATTCCTAATATAGATGATTTAGAGAGTACCTTAGAATCACGAATCGCCCCCAGTCCTCAACCCGTTCCTTTTCAAGATCAAAGATCTCAAACAAAAAAAGTAATATGCAAACAATGTGGAACGATGTTGTCATCTGATTATGCCTTTTGTAATAAATGCGGCGCACCCTTATAAAAAGAATTATTTTATTTAATATCTTTTTTGCAAATTGGACAATTTGTCCAGATATTTTTTATTTTAGCATTACAATGAGGGCACGTTATTAAATTGGGATCAATTTTTGTTTGAGGTTTGCCAAAGATGGTAAGATTCTTTTGTAGTAATTTTTTTTTGTCATCTTCTGACAATTCATTGATTGGAGTACTATTGTATGTTTGAGGTGCTGCTTGAGAACTTGCTATATTTTCTTTAATTTGTTCAGTATATTGTAATGGAGGTTCTTCCTTTGTTTCCTCTTTAATAACCCCGACCTTATAATAAAAATATTTTCCATCATTATTTTCTAAAATCTTTTCTCCATTTGCAAGAAAAACTTCAATGTAATATATAATTACTGAATTTTCCGGAACTTTATTTATCTCTATCATGTAATGATCTAGTTGATTGTTCATTTTCATTTGAAACCACGTCTTACCTTGATCTGCTGTAAAAATAAGCTTCACATCAATAATTTCTTCATTGAAATCTTCTTCCGTTATTTTTACTACAATTTTTATGTTCTTATTGAGCACTTCATCAGTTTTCTCTTTTGCTTTGGCATCATGTTCATTCCATGATGCTCCACAATTTGGACAGTTGGTAAACCAATTCGGATACTCTGTTCCACATTTAGAACAAGTTTTAGTGTAATATCTAGAAGTTTTAATTCCCAAAGAAGGTGTTTTTTTACCCATTATTCATCGAGGATTTAGTAATTTTATATCATATCCTAATATAAATGTGTTATTGAAATATTAAAAGATTCATTTTTTTTCTTTTTTTTGGATTCTGAAAAATGTTATTAAAATTTCAAAAATTATGTAAGATAAAATAATAAATTATTTAGAGTGTTAAAAGATTAATTCTGATGAAATAAAATCGCTGATATCGGCAATTGATGATTTGATTGATAT
>CAZRIR010000021.1:2099-11029 GCA_964600195.1 uncultured archaeon
AATCCAAATATCCCCGAAAACGCATTGAATGGATTGAAAAAAAAAATTGATAGATTATTAGGGCAATTAAAGAATCAGAATTGGAATGGAAAAGACCTTTTTTTTATATATGAAAGCTCTAACACAACAGATAAATTGATATTAAAAAAATTAGCTCAGATTTCAAAGTTAATCAATAAGGAAATAAAATGCATTGAAATTAATTCTTGGAAAGATTTAGATGATTAATAAATCTTCATATAAATCTAAAATTATCTCTTTCAGAAAATTTTTCTATGGATTTCAAAACTGCATCATTTAATTCGATATCATAATAATTTGCTAAGCAAATAATTGAAAATAATAAATCACCTAATTCTTCAACAAGATCGGCTTTTTTTCCTTTCTTTATAGGTTTGAAACCCTCAAGATTATTGATTTCTCGGGCAACTTCTCCTACTTCTTCCATTATGGCACTCAACATTGATAAGGGACTCCAGTAATCTCCATGATTTTTTATCCATAAATCGACTTTTTCTTGAATCTCATTTAGGTTTAAAATATTTGCCATTTTTAAAATTACACTTAATATTTTTATTTGAATTTATTAAGAAATAATAATTAATCAAGTGCTTTTAACTATTATTTTACTAAAGAAATCAGTTTTATTTTTTAATTAAAATCTAAAGATTCAATAAATTAAACATATAGAAATTATTCGTCCTAAGTAATACTAAATTATATTAGATAATTTTACCCATAATTTGGATTAATTGAAGGTTATTTGATATTCCTACAAGGGATATATTATAATTCATAAATAACATGTTAAGTTTTTATTTTATCTTTCTGAACCTAAAATCAAAATTCGTGTATTAAATGGGTCAATTGTTCTTTATTTGGGATGATATTTAAGACAACCGGAGTACCTTGAGCAGGAAAGGAGTTAAATATATAACGATTATTAATTATATTCTTACATTATTTTTAGAATATCTTATAAACATCAAAGGAAAAATTATATACATTTTTCAGAACAAAATTTCAAGAAATAAGATAATAAAGGAAATTTTTCAACTAATTCTTTTCTTCTAATTTTTGTTTGGTATGGTAATAAATACATTCACAATTTTTATCAAAATCACAATTAGGACATGCCATAGTAATTTCTTCGGGTGGTAACTCTAAAATTTCTTGTAATTGTTTGTTAAAATCCTGAAATATTATTGTGTCAGTAGTTGATTGCTGCAATTTAATCTTATAAGTTTTGATAAATGAATTTGCTGTTATTGAAATCTTACGCTTATAATCCTCTATATTCTCATTTTTATCCACACAGAATATCACTGTTAAAGGAGGTTTTTTGTATAAAATAATATCAAGATCCGACATTTCAATAAATTTAAGCCCTTTCTGCTTCAATTTCATCGTAAAAGAATCCATCGCAGTTATAAAACATCCTACTAAATCCACATCATCCTCTAACTCAAGACAAAAATGCTCGAATGTTTTAGAAAATAGAGTTAGCCCCGTATCTCCTTGAATGATAGTTACCAATTTAATAATTTCAATTCCAACCTCATTTAAAATAACTCACTTTCAATATCTAGTAAAAATCTTTCATAATTAAAAATTAAATCATTTTTAAATATAACTGAAGCACTAATATTGAAAAAGTGAACTATCATTTCATCAATACAAGATCTTTGAGATACTACTATAAGTTACTCAGGGGATAAAGTATATCAATCATTTTTCTAACTGCTCGTATGAAATGATATCGATATATAGTATTTGAACTTGAGGTTCCTGACATTTTTCATATTTATCTTTCTTTTTTGATTAACTAAATTTAATCAATATTTATCAAATTTTATCTTTTAGAAATAAGTGAAAAATTAACTTTCTAATTTTAAGGTCTAGGGCACATTGTAAACTTTTTAAAAGAAAAATAATAGAGAAAAAAATAACTTTTTCATAACTAAATGAATGTATCATTTTTTTAAAAAATGCCAATTTTAGCACTTTTATTTCTCATTGGAAAAGAGTTTATCCATATTCATTAATAATTTCAAATCGCCATCCATTTTAAACAATCCTTGCATTAGTGCTTTTGCCCCATTTACTTCCTTATTACGTATCTTTTTCCATAGTTCTTGAGGTGAAATTATTTTTGTCGTTGGATTTGGATGATTTCAGTTATAAGCAGTACATGTGTCATTATTTATAACTATATGATACTTTTTATTGTCTAAAATGAATTGTAAAACAGCTTTTAATCCTTTTATAACATCTGGATTATATCGTGTTGCCATTTCAGCAAAATATGAGGATATTCCTCCGTCTGAAATCTCTAAAGGTTTTGCATCAGGGGACACAAAAATTTCACCTTGACCATATTTTTTTGATTTTACCGTCTCCCAATATTTGTTTGCCACATCTCTAAGGTTTTTAATTTCTTCTGGTTTGAAAATTGTTTCTTCCTTTATTAATTTCATAGTCTCTTCTGAAACTTTTCCCGCAATAGCTAATTCAAAACCTGCTTTTTCAATATAGTTATAGAGGTTATTATAGTTTTTTGATTGTTATCTTTACTCATCATTTCTGAAGCTCCAACTAATATTTCACCTAAATAAGATTCATCCGCAGGAACTGCTTTTTTTTTAAACATATCAACTATAGCATCAAAATGAGATTATTCAGGAAATCCCGCCACGCAAATTAAAAAAAGACCCCTCTTCTTCTTACGACGAGTTGGATGGGATGTTACACCTTTTTTATCTATTAAATATGGTTTAGTTTCTGGTATTTGACGAACAAGAAAATCCTTAACAATTCCAGGGACACTAAATATGTAAAGTGGGGTTGCATATATAATAAGATCTGCACATATTATTTTAGGAAATAAAAAATCCATATCATCCCTTTGAATACATCTACCAGGAGATTTATTCCAACAACTATAACAACCAATGTAATGTTTTATTTCAAAATCTGTAAGCATTATTTCCTCAACCTTAAAACCTCCCTTTTTTAAACCTTTTGCAAAATATTCTCCAAGATGGAAAGAAGCAGACTTTTTTATTCTATGACTTCCATAAATTAGTAGTGCACTTTTTGTCTTGATTTGATTATTTTCTCCCATTTATTATTTCACCATAATTTTTTAATTATTTTTTCTTATCCTGTTTTTTTTCAATCGCATGAATAATAACGATATTTCCCATTTCCTCTAATTTAGCTCTTAAAGAGATATCTCTAGTATCATTTATCATACCAGCACATAATAATGCAGCAATTCCATGGGTGAAAGTTGCCATTTTGTCTGATATATCTCTTTTTTCTTCTTTTGATAATATATCAAGTAATGGATCTCTGGCTATTGTTTTATCCCAAATGCTAAAAAGATTTTGGACTAATTCTCTGAATTTATTTCCTTCAAGAAAGATATCACGGTAAATATTATTGTAATCTCTCGCAAATAATAACACACCTATGCCTATATTGAGAAAAGGTCTAGATGAATAAGGTCTAGTGGTATATGATATTATCAAATGTTTTGCTTTTTCCAAAACAGCATCAGTGAGATCTTCCATTGATTTAAAATAACTATATATAGGTGCTGTTGAAGAATTAAGTTCATTAGCAACATTTCTTGCAGTTAAATTTATTAATCTGCTTTTTTGAATAACTGTAAAAGCAGCATTTATAATTTTTTCCCTTGTATAGATTCCTTTAGGTGGCATTTTTAATAGTATTTATATAAAGTGATACAATACTTGATCAATTACACATGTTATATAACAAGCGATATATTTAAACCTTACTAAAACTCAATTTATTCTTCATTTCAGTGCTTTTTTTAATTCTTAAATACAGTTTATAACATATGTTATACAACAAATATTATAATTAGAATTTATTTCTATTGATTACAAAAAATATCTTATAAAAGTAATTGATTTAGTAATCTAAAAATTCCTTAAAATATGATTCAATATCAAAATAGTTTTTCACATATTATAGTTATTTTTAGGCATATTATAGTTTCTAAATTTCTATTTTGCAAAAAATTATTCTTTGTTACAACACAATTATATTAGAGTTTCTCTCTTTCTTGATTGCCATTCAGCTTTTTTTCCGGAATTATATCTGTTCACTTCGCTATAATATCCTGTTACCCTGGAATAAACTTTGACATCTTCTGAATTACACTTTGGGCATTTAAATTCACTACCCCGAAACATTTTTCGACAGGAAGGACAAAAGATAAAATCAGTCGTGAATGCGAAATATGCTGTATTTGTGTTCAAGCATATATTTTTCGTAAGTTCCCATAATCCTTGGATATCTGGCTTTTGTTCGCCAAGCCAAATATGAGAAATGACTCCTCCACTTACTATTGGATGATATTCTCCTTGTTTTTTTATTCTTTCAGATAGAGAGATGTCCGCATCATATCGTAAATGACTTGAATTTGTATAGTAAGCGGATTTACCTGTTGATTGAACGATTGCTTTATTTGGAAAATGTTTCAAATCTAATCTTGCTAATCGATTAGAAGATGATTCAGCAGGTTGTTCCCAGAGTGAAAATGATTTTCCATCTCTTTCAGTCATGGAATTACATTTTGCAACCATATAATTTAAAATTTTCTTGCCTAAATTAAATGATTCATCTGACTCATGTAGTTCAAAGGAGGTTAGACTTTTCACTGCTTCATTTAATCCGGTAAATCCGATGGATAGATTTTGATCTTTCAATTTATAAATTGGTTTTCCATTGATGGTTCCACTACATAGGGGCAAGTGTCCTGTTTTAAGTCTTTTTTCCATTATGTTCCATTTTTTAAGCAATATTCGTGCTGATAATTCCATATTGTCATCTAAAATTCTGAAATAGTCATCCTCATTTTTAGACATATATGCATATCTAGGTAAATTCAAGCTAACACTCTGAAGAGAACCAATAGATACATAATTTTCCCAAACATTCGCATTTTTCCTTTTTTCGGGGTCTAATATGCATTTACTTATGATTTCATTACCGCTAAGAAATTTCCTGCAACATTGGCTATGAATCTCATCAGGCATCCATTCGGGACACATGTTAAGAAAATAGGGTGTTCCCATTTTTACAGCTTCTTCCATCAATTTTAAATATGATGGCTCAAATTCTTTTAACCATTCCTTTTTAATTTTTATTTCATGTTTGGGAAATGCAAAAAGTTTTCCATTGTGATCACCCTTGATATAGACGTCTGTAAGGGCATCAAAGAGTTTTAAGCATTCTTGTTTATAATCACCATATTTACCAACTATTTTACCATGGGGACCCACAGCAGGAATAGTTAACAAACCATCTGGTACAGTCGGAGTACATGAAATTGAGGTAAAAGGGACCTGTCCTCCCCTCGCTGCGAAAATTTGATTAGTTTCGAAAATCAAGCATTGCATGGATTGTTCAATCTCTCTATCACTTATTCCTAGGGCGTATGGTGCTAGAAAGGTGGTTATGTAATCATAGCCTTGTCCTCCTGAATTATGAGCAATTATCAAACCGTTTCCACCTACAAAATTTTCAATTAACTCCCCATTAGGAGCAACTTCGAAATCATAAGCGAATTCTTCTCCTGGAATTTCAATTATCTCTTTTATTTTCAGTACTGTAAGATCACTCTCTAAGAATTTAATTAATCGGGATTTATATGAACTATTAGGGACTTTAGTTAAGATCTTGTTTAGGTTTTTTCTACCAATTCTTTGCTTTTGATTAATAGTGCCTCTTTCTAAATGATTTAAATTAGAATGATTTCCATAATGATCTTTTAAACCACAATGATTTGTTGGAACTTGTAATGGAATAGGTGACATTTTATATTCAGTTTGTTCTACATTCCATTTTAAATCTTGATTTTTAAATGATTTTAAAAAGATCTTAAGATATTCTCTGCCATATATTGAAATTGTATTACCATCTTCTCTAAAATTAATTGATGGAACAATGCCTAATTTAAGCAATAAAAAGTTTAAATCTTCAATCAATTGACGACTTACTGTTTTTCCTGAAATTTCATTTCTAATGCGATTTTTGTATATATATGAGTTTCTACAATGTCCATCTCCAAGAAAATATCCCCGAAGAAAGCTTCTTATATATTTTTCTTCTAATCCAAAAATAAAAAAAGGAACTCTCTTATTATGTGAACCATGGCCAATTTGAAACAAATCTTCAAAAAGTTCTCTAAAAAGATCACTATCTAATGATAATTGATTAACAGTATCATGTGGATGTCTATCTTTTAGTTCTAATTTAAATACAAAATGAAAATATTGTTTTATCTCATCAATTAAATCGACTTCGTGATTTCCTAAAGTTAAATTGAATTTCTTATATGTACTTGATCCCTCAGCTACAAAAATACCTATGAGAAATAATAATTCCCTTGTAATTGGGATATTTGTTGGAATATTATAGGGGCTTCTTGCTAATCCTAATTGTACATCCTTGAGAATAGAAAGATTAACATTCAATTCTATGAAGGTATTGAAAGGAATTGAATCATTATGTAGATGTTGATTTGCCCATTTGTCAATTTCACGTAATTTGTTAATTTGTTCTTTTGTCAAATGTTTCTTTATTGATTTAACATACCATCGATTTGTCTCTATTGAATATTTTTTTATTAATTCAATTATATTAAGAGAATTACATTTATTGTCATAGTTTATTTTTTTTGGAATAATAATAAAATCTCCAAATTTTAACTTATTGCCTTTAATTGGCATAACTTTACCATCTTTAATAGTAAACAAACTATGATGCTTTGTTACTGTTATTTCACGACCATACTCAAGTTTAAATTTTAAAAAAGGTTCGTTACATCTATGCTTACAAACGTTTGTTATTTGATGTTTTTCTATTTTTAAGGTTTTTGGATTAAAAGCAAATGTATAAATTTCTTTTAAAGAATTTAGATTTTCATTAACTACATCTCCTATTTGCCTCCAATAGAGAACATTGTTTTCTTCTATCAAAACCTTTTCCCAATGTGGTAAACTAAACTCACCTTGAATAATCCCTAGCCACTTTGCCAAATGAGTTACTGCAACTCGTAAGCTTCCTGCAGGACCAGATTTATTACAATGTGGCCAACTATCTACTGGAGGAAGCCCATTTTCAAGTATCATCCGAGGATCCCATTCTTGACAATTGTGAATCAATATATTTTCTGCGTAGAAGGTATGTTCCTTCCAAGTCCCATTTCCTTCAATAGTAAAATCATATATAAAAAGATGAGAAGGATCTATTGGATCGATTTGTTGAATATATTCAAAGGGTAAATCGGATTCGGAGTAAGTTGGTTGATGATTTCTAAGAAAAACTTCTAGTTTCTCCTGTTTTCCCTTTTGTTTAAATGACATTAAAGTATATAAACGACTTAAATTTTTATATCCATAGATATGAATTCGATATTTAAGCCGTTCCCCTTGATATTCATCTATATCATATTCATAATAATCTTTTTTAATTGAAAAACGAATATTGTGTGTTGAAAGTATCAAGCTTAAATAATCTATAAGAGCTTTTGATTTGGATGTATAGGTGATGCTACAATCGGATTTATGTGGTCGATATATGATGTGTCCATCTCCACTATATAATCCTGTTAAAAGAAACTTCAGATTTGCATCAGAAAGATTATAAAATATGTCATTTAAAGATTTATTTTCGCTTAAAGGTTTAATTCCAAAAATATACCTGAATAATAGAAAAATTATTTTTCCCCCAAATATAATTTGTGGAGTTTTATCAGGAATATAACTAGGGGTGATATATGTATCGAATGAGTCTTCTATGCATCTTTTCATATCATGAAAGATACTTTCATCCTTGCTTGATAAAACCAAATTATAGAAGAGATTTTCTTGAATATTGTAATTTCCTTCAGAAAGAAAATAACCTATTAATCTTAGGAGGGAAGGACTAAGATGAAAAAGTGCTGGTAATGTATAAGGTGATCCCATTACACCAATTTCAATATCAGATAAATCTAATGAATATTCATTGATTAAATTGACCGCTTGGAGAATAGGAATGCTACCCCTCTCCCAACTTCTTGGAAAATCTAATATTTCGGCTTTATGAAAAACATCTTCCCATGATAAGGAATAATTTTGTTTTTGTAATATTAAATGTTCTCGAAGGTTTTTAACATAGACATTTTCAAGAAGTTCTGTTGGGCAAACTTGTGCTAATGCTTTAATTAAATTAATTTCATTTAAATTCTTATGAATCAATTCTGAATTTAAAATTTTTAGTTTATCTCCAACTAGTAATCTACTTACTGGAACCTCTTGAGGAATATTTTCATTAAATATCATTACTTTATGAGCTTTACTTAGAATCAGTTCTTTTCCTTTTGAAGTAACTATTTTATATAACTTTTTTTCAGCTTTTTTTCTGGTAACATATTTTAATTGCTGTATTCCACTTGGTGTACTAAAAAATAAATTTTCATTTGATAAATCCACATAATTTTCATTATTTTTGAAAAATATATCAAAAAATTTTGCTTGAGTATAATGTAAAATACCATTTTTATCAAGTATCGGAATTTTTGTGCTACCATCAACACAGAATGGTCTTAAATCAAAATACCTGAGCATGTGAATGTGAATATCGCCGTATAAATGCGCTCTTGATTCTTCTGAATCAAGTAATCGTAAAAGGGCATATTCATTTGAGATCCTATTTGCTGCCCAATGATGAATGCTTTCGGGATTCATGTCTTGATTTGCGTTTTCATCGATACCATATTCCAAGATGGCCTCATAATCCATGAGAGGCATTCCAATTCTAGTATATAACTTTCTTTCTTCTTCAAAATGCTGCTCGGATAATACGGAACATACAATTTCTCTGATATGGGGTCCGGAAAGAAATTTTAT
>CAZRIR010000021.1:11129-13149 GCA_964600195.1 uncultured archaeon
TTCTTATTATGGTACATAATTTACCTTTTTGATATAAAAATTTTATTTATATTATAATTTAAAGTTATTTTATTAATCGAATAATTAATTTTAATTTGTGGCTCTCTAGTTAATCTCCAAAGATTCTTCATTTTTTCTTTTATAGGGTATCCCAGTTTTCTAATTTGATATTAAATTTTTTAATGTCGTATTTTTCTGGGAAATAGTATTCTTGTATTTAATTCTTTATAATGTATAGTTCTCTATCCAATGTTAATAAACAAAAAATTATCGTCAAAAAGTGAAATAAAAAAATGATCAAAGGTCCAATTAATATAGATGATGTTAAATCTATAAAAATTTTAGAAGGAATTTATAGAAAAACAATTACATACAATGATAAAGTAATGCTCTGTCACTTTATTCTTGAAACGGGAGCTAAATTACCACTACATGATCACGAAGCACATCAAATAGGTTATGTTATTTCAGGGAAATTAAAATTTATTTATGAAATACAAGGAGAATTTATTGCGGAATCAGGAGATTCTTATTTTTTTAAATTATATGGAAAGCATGGAGCATTCGTAATTGAAAAGTCAGAACTTATTGATATATTTAGTCCTTCTAGAGATGATTACAAATCTAGTTTCCCTCAATAAAAATTATTAATAAAATTACCATTGATAAATTCCAACAGCAAAAATAGCCATTATGCATAAAAAAAACTCACCAATCACCCAATCAAAAAAATAACGTCTTTTTTGCTCTCTATTATTTTTAATGACAGTGCCCATACCAAGGGTTAAACCCGAACTTGTACCGGTAAAAATGATGAATGAGTAAGTGGCAGCATTCAATGTAACGGTGGTTTCTATTATATTTAGTAAGTCAAGTAAAATTATAAATCCTAAAACTGCCAGGCAAGCAAGAAGAAAGATGATACCAGATATTTGAATAATTTTTTCAAATTGGATATCAAGCTTAGAAAGGGTTGTTGGCTGGCTTGAGGGCTTCTTTTTTTTAACTATCGACATTTTAAACGGCTTTTTATGTAACTATGATAAAATGGTGAATTATTTTATGACTTTAAATTTTTTTATTTTTTATAAATATTTTATGGTCGATTTTTAATATTCAAAATCGATTTAGCGATATCTCCATCACATTCCATGAGTACCGCTTTAGCTTCCTCTGGGGATACATTTCCTTGGGTTGCAACTAGCATTATATCACTTTCAGTAATTTTGGGTTTTTGTTCAGAAAGTTCTGTTGAATCAAGATTCTCTTCTACGGTCATATCAGAAATGTTTAGTTCATCTGATAAATATTCTTCTGCTGAACCAATTACTTGATATATCTCTTGCCCTGCTTGTTTCATCAATACAACCTCTGGTTCTTCAATGACCAATGTTTTTTCGGGACCTTCAATTATAACTCTCGTGGCATCGACTTGATCCATGTCAATTCCTTGATTCTGCATTCTTCTTCGCATTTGTCTGGATCCAAATTGTTGACTTCCCGTAGGTTTTTTAGCTGCTTGTGGTCTTTTTGGTTTAGTACTTTCTTTCTTTTGTATTTCTTTCGGTAATTTCATAATGTTTATTCACAATGATTAATCCTATAATTTATGTAGTGATTCACTTTATTAAAACATTTAATATTGATTTTATTGTTTATTAAATCCTTTTCTTACCAAGACCGCAATTCCACTCTCAAAAAATTTTATCTGATGAGCAGGGATCTTCAGTCTACCAATTGCAAGAATTTGATCTTCTTGATTTACCACAATAACCTCATCCATGGGTCTTAAATTTTTATCAATATCAACCACGTGCTTACAAAAAACATTACGTCCTTTTAAAATATAATCGGATATATCCGTTAAAACAACTACTCTTAATCTTGGAGTCTTAGTTTTTTTCACGATTTTAAGTGCTGAATAATTTGTTAAAGTAAAAAAACCATTTGTTGGTCTGAGACTCAAAAACAGGTTATCATTGTAAAACACATGTCTTATTCTATTTGTATTTCTTGATCG
>CAZRIR010000022.1:0-12834 GCA_964600195.1 uncultured archaeon
AACAAATGTAATATTTTTATTTTAAATTATCATGCTTATAAAGATTTTAATGATTATTCACTGATATGTGTCTCATCTACTATTTTATCAAGTTTTAACATGAATTTGAAAATGGCATTCTTAAAAAATGAAAAAAGGAATTTTCTTGTCCAACTGAAATTTGGATTATCAAAAGTTCTATCTTTTGATAAATATTTCCTGTAAAGAAATTTTTTATCCTTATAGAAAGATCCATAGCTCTCCAATAATAATCCTTGAATCTCGTCTACTGTTAGATCCGGAGTAGGCATAAAAGCTCCTGACTGTCCAGATTTTCTATCTTCCCATTTAAAATTTTTATCTATCCATCCATTCTCTATAGCCTCTTCAAATAGCTTGGTACCTGGAAAAGGGGTTAAAGGCATGGTCATTATAAAATCAATATCAAGATCCTTCATTAGTTTAAAGGTTTTTCGAATATCTTCCTTCGTTTCTCCAATATTACCAATAATAAATGACCCAAAAACCAATATTCCATTATCATGACATGAATCAATACAAATTTTTACTTTATCTGTAGTATAACCTTTTTTCATACGATCCAATGCCATTTGGGTGAAGCTCTCAAATCCAAAAAAAATGCATATAAATCCGCTCTTATGCATTGCTTCAACCATTTCAGGATTATTTGCAATATCATCAACTCTAGATTGACATCCAAACACTAAATGCTCATTGAGATGTGTTTTTTGAAGTAATTCACAGATTTTCATTACTCTTTTTTTATTCATCGTGAAATTATCATCAACAAAAAAAACAAATTTAGTACCGGGAGGAACTCGCATTAACTCTTTAATTACTCGTTCTGGCGTTTTTGTTCGATAAGTCCTTTTATAAAATTGAGTTACACAACAAAATTCACATCCAAAAGGGCATCCTCTCGAGGATTCACAGACCCAAGCAGGAATCCATAGATAATGATAAGGACTATTATCTACAAGATCATTTTGGGGATATGGTAACTCATCTAAATCTTTTATGAATGGTCTGTCAGGATTATGATATACCATTCCATTTTCTCTATATGATAATCCTAAGATTTCATTTTTAGGTTTACCACTTAAAATTTCCATAAAAGTAATTTCTCCTTCCCCCCTTACGAGCATGTCAATACAATTATATTGATCAATAACACTTGGATCTAAAGTAGGATGAAAGCCCCCCATCAGAGTTGTTTTATGGTTTTTTTTTGCTAATATACAAATTTTTATCACGATTCTTAACAAACCTGACATGCATGTAATCCCGATTAGATCATAATTTCGTAATTTCTCTTCCATTTTTTTAATGCCATAAGAGTTATCAACATTTAAATCAAGAATGTCAATATGATGTTCTGGAACTGCACCAGCTAAAGTTAAGATATTTAAAGGAGGACTACATAAAACGGCTCCCATTCCTTTACCGAGTGGAAAGGGGGGATATATTAATAAAATCTGGATTTTAATCACTTATAAAATTATTTTTTTCAATTAATTTTATTTATTTGTAAATTTGAGTTATTCTTTTTACTTAAAATATTCAAATGGTAAGCTTTTATTATGGAATAAATTATAAATATTTTATGTTATAATTTTAAAATTTATAGGATATTTTAAACCTAAAATTAAAAAAATTGAAGTTTAAAAATATAAAATAGAATTTTATTATAAAATGTGATTAAAATGGAAAATATAAGAGAAAAGGATATTATGAAAATGGATGTTTAAGGTTAGTAGTAGTCATGGTTTTCAATGAAACGATTAGGTTAAAAAATGGGAAAGTGGTCTATATAAAAGAATTAACTATAAACGATTATAACAAAAATGATAATTATTCTTTTGTACATGAATGGTTGCGAGATGTAAATAAATATCTGGGACAAGAATTTGAAAAAGAACAATTGCAGAGGGACAAAAAAAAGTTTATTCAATTCCTAGAAAACCCTGAAAATACAATGATCGGTGCGATACATGATGATAAAATAATTGGGAGTGCCAGATTAACAACTAATTTACAATCTAAGAAATTCAAGCATGTTGCAAGTTGTGGACTTGCAATCAAGAAATCATTTCAAAAACAAGGATTAGGGACTAACCTTTTAAAAAAAATTGAAATGATTGCTTTAAAAAAAGGAGTAAAAAAGCTTGGAGCCAATTATTATGAGGGTAATATAGAATCAGAGTTGTTACTTGTAAAGAAAATGAATTTTAAAGAAGAAGGACGTTTAAAATATCATGTATTCTTAGAAAATGGTATTTATGTTGATAGAATTTTGTTAGGAAAATTTATCGATCAGGAGTGCTTTTTAAACAGGTAATATTTAAAGTAAGCATTTAATTAAAATAATAAAGTTGATTATCCTTCAGAAGTTAAATTCTTGAAGGGATTCCACTTGTCATAACTCTTGATGAAATCTTCAAAATTTAACTTCACATAGCATTTAAATTTGACATCGAAGACTTTTATAATACAAAATGGTTCATATAGTACCATATAAATAGATATAAGTCATATAATAGATATAAAGGGTTTGCTTACAGAGGAAGTGCAAGATAATACCAATTTATACATTACGGTAACCGCAACACTTAATTAGTTTTGTTAGATTTCAGGAGAATAATATAAAAAAGATTAAAAATTAGCAACGAATTTTGAGATACAACTTGAATTTCATTGTCGCTTCCTGTATGGGTGTTCTTTGATTATCATCACTTTCATGTGAATGAATTTCTCAATCTTTTTTAATTCATTTCGTTCTTTTTGTTGACAAAATGCAAAAGCTGTCCCAATGGCTCCTGCTCTTGCCGTGCGACCTATTCGATGCAAATATGTTTCTGGAACGTCAGGTAAGTCAAACTGGATAACATGTGAGATATCATCTACATCAATTCCTCGTGAAGCAACATCAGTTGCGACTAAAACGCGAGTTTTGCCAGTGCGAAAGCTTTTTAGTGCCTTTTGACGAGCATTTTGCGATTTATCTCCATGCATGGCCTCAGCACTTATTTTTTTCCTCATTAATTTTTTAGCAACTCGATTTGCTCCGTTTTTAGTGCGGGTAAATACCAATGCTCGTGTTATCGCGGAATCGTGTAGTAAATGTTCCAACAATGCTTGCTTATCTTCTTTCGCTATAATAAATGCTGCTTGTTTGATAGTTTCCAGAGTGGGTTTGTCAGGCGAAATACAAATTTCGATAGGATCATTGAGAATCTGTTGTGCTAAAGTAATTATCTCTTGAGGAATTGTCGCAGAAAAGAGCAACGTTTGCCTCTTTTTTTGTGGCATCATTTTAACAAGTGAGCGAATATCGTTGATGAACCCCATGTCAAGCATTCTATCTCCCTCATCCAAAACCAAAACCTTGACACGACTCAAGTTTACATGTCCTTGCCTTATCAAGTCAAGTAATCGGCCAGGGGTTGCCACCAAAATATTTACTCCGCGGTGTAATGCTTCAACTTGTGGATTTTGTCCAACTCCACCATAAATTACCGTGCTTTTCAGTCCAGTGTATTTACCATAATCATTAAAACTGTCTTTAATCTGGATTGCTAATTCTCTCGTGGGTGAAATTATTAAAGCTGTTATGTGAGGTTTATAATATTTCTTAATTTTATTCTTGACTTTAGATTGATTATATTTATTTTTATAATTATTATTATCATTATTATTAATATCCGCTGAAGTTTTACACAAATGCTGCAGAATGGGAAGTGCATACGCGGCTGTTTTACCGGTTCCCGTCTGGGCGCATCCTAACATGTCTTTACCTTTCAAAACAATTGGAATCGCTTGAGCTTGAATTGGTGTTGGTTTCACATAACCTGCATCTCTCACAGCGCGTAGTATTTCAGGGTTTAGGTTGAAATCGATAAAATTTATATCTACATCATTTTGGACAGGTTGGGGTCGCGCCTTTTTTTCCACCTCAATGAAGTCCTGTTCTTCCACGATTCGCTTTACTTCATGAGCCGAAGGACCTTTTTTTTCATTCTTGATCGCAAATGTAATTCGATCGCCAGTTCTGAGATTAAAATCATCGTTTATTTGCAATGCTGAATGGTGTAAAAAAATATCTTCTACATGCGTGTCGGATCTTATAAATCCAAATCCTTTTTCGTCGTCATACCATTTGACCGTTCCGGTCATTCTTTGTATGTCTTTTATCATTTTTATCATTTTTTTTTTCTTGCTGTTGTGGGTTATTCCTTTTCCAACACTCATTTGAATTCTTCTAGTTTTAATGCAGATAGTCATGTGAGTGGGTTTCATCATTAAGATCAATCAATACCCTTTATCAGAAGAAAAAATCATGATTGATGCCAGTTTTTTGGGCGCATCCTGTTGTTCAACGAATAAATCTTCAATCTCGAATATTTAGAACTAATAATTACTAAAAAAACCCATTATTAAGTAAAAAAGAGTTACATTACCTATATAGTCTGACATTTTGGAACGTTTAATATAAAAGAAATAAATTCAATTGAACTTGATACATTCCTTTGGCGAATTATTACAAACTACATGTACAGTAATTAATTATTCAAATTTTATATTGTCAAGCCCTCTAATATGTCCTTGAAAATTTGTTCCCTATTAGACATTGCGAGAATATGACCACATTTTTCGCACGGAATCAATTCACTTGTTTCTAATTTTCAAAAATCGGGAAAACAAGAAAATTTATTAAGATGGATTTCTTATAATAATATAGATAATGAAAAAATTTTCTATCTCGTTGGTGATTTTTTTAAAAAACCCCAAAATGGCATAGAATAGGCGAAAGGAAAAAAAGAATAAGGAAAAAAAAGAAAAAAGAAAAATCTTTAAAATTATTGTTTTTTAAAAAATCGCATCATATCTCTCACGTGATTTCAATTAGCACTAGAAAAAACCACCATGATGCTCATTTTTATGTTGATTATTCTCGGTGCTTGATGTTTTGGCCCTTAAATGTTATCTTATAGGAAAAAAAGTGAAGGAATAATACATGTACTGTGAATATTGTATAAAACCGTTTGGAAATAAAAAAAATGAAAAGCAATATAAGCACATTAATATTGGACAGCCCATTCCGGTCCATGTCTTTTGTTCAAAAAAATGCAAGGCAAACTGGTGTTTTGCAGTACAGGAAAATAGAATTAATCCAAATAAAAAATTAACAAATCTTCTATTAGACCTTGAAAGTAAATTTCTTTCTGAGATAAAAGATTTGAGTGCTTTACAAGAATTTTTAAGCGAACAAGAATATAAGAAGCGATATATAGAGATATTAAATAAAAAGGAATTTAAACAATTAAATCTAATAAGTGAAATTAAAGAAATAATGTATCTTAAGGTTTGAATTACACAAAACATTTTGTATGATTTGAATGTTTAAAACAAAAATAGAAAAAAATACAAGAAAAATCAATTAAGATCATTTAATAACTTAAAAGTGAAAAATTTCATGATAGTAAATAGGATACTAGATAAATTATGGCAAGATGGAAATGAATTTATTTCGTTAACCGAACTTAAAAAAGATTTAAAAAATCTTTATTATAATTATGACAATATGATAAAATATCTCATTTCAAGAGGATTTCTCTTCAGTATTTTTAACGATACATTTTACGTGAAAAGTCAGGAAGAGGTAAATTCCGTGAGTAATGATTTAAAATATTCTTCAATGGAATTAATTTCGAAGGCTCTTAAATTTTTAGACGTGGAAAATTGGTATTTCGGGTTATACACGGCGTTAAGATATCACGACATCTCTTTTAACAATGGTGTTTCTGATTATTTACTTTTCAGTAATGTTGCGACAGCGAAAAATAAAATTACCGTATGTAGTCAAGAATTTAAATTTATAAGATTGAGACCTTTACTCTTTAAGTTTGGAATAAATGAAATGGACAACGAAGTGAAATACTCAGACCTTGAAAAAACTGTTTTAGATTTGATGTATTTATGGCATTCAAGCAACATGCCTAATCATAAAATAAAGGCAAAAATACTTAAATATTTTAATTTAAGTTCAATTGATAAAATAAAAGAATATTATTCTTATTATCCAGAAAGCATTCAAAAATTAGTGAACGAAATGCTTGAGGGGATATTAATTTGATATATATAAGATATATATAGTATTCATGTAGGAGGTGCACGATCTCGCCCTTTTTTTCATTAAGGTAACCGCAACATTTAAATAATCTTGTTAACTTCAAGGAGGAAAATTCAAAAAAGATTGAAAATTAATAACAATTTTCAATTTATCGGATTATAATGAAATTTTTTTTTTCAATTTTTAACACTTAAAATAAAAAACATGGGCTCTGATGAGTTCAGAAAATTTAGAATGATTTAAGGTTAATTATAAATATCATCATCACTATTATTAATATAGACACAAAAAAAATTTGAGATCCTTGAAATTTTAGAGGTTTAGATTTACTTTTAAATTATATCTTTTATATCGTTGTTGTACTTAATAATTTCTACAGCGAAAGTATACATGTATTTTTAAGCTATTTTAACAGTAATCCTTAAAATTGAAGAGATTACGAAATTAGAAAAAGGATGATCACTCAATATATCAATTAACAATCGGGATAATAGAGGTATTTTTTAAAAATTAATCTCATAATCCTCTACTTCCCCGATTCTTAAAATTATTAAATTTTGAAAAATATATGAGATGTTAAATTTAAGTAAATATTTAATTTGAAGGAGTTTTTAGAATTAAAGAAATTATTAAAAGATATAAGTAAATACTTTAAAGATTTGGGACGTAATTATAAAAAATTTAAAAAAGAGGTGTAAAATAAATGGTAATAAATATAGAAAGTAATTCTAACTTTTTGAGAAACTATCCTTTCTCACTATTAGATATGGATGGTTTATCGGAACGATGGCAAAAAATATATAGCCCTTACATAGATTTAATTGAGAGTAAAATTATTATCTCAAAAAATAATCACATTAAAACATTTAGAAATCACAATTTTGGTTTCAGTAATGCAATTCAGCAAAGAATTGCTGATTTAATTATAACTGAAGTCGAAGAAAAAATTTCTAATCCCGTTTCTAAGAACTCGATATATAATATGGAAAAATCGAAGGTGAAAATTGAAGATCAATATTCTGATGTGGTAGAAAAAGAAAATTATAATCTTAAAATTACATTTATTTTTACAAATAAGAAAATAAAACCCTTCAAATTAATTCAAATGCTTAAACTATCTGATGAAGTTAAGAAATACATTGAATTATTGCATAAAAAAGAGCTTAGACAATATTCTAAGATTATTCCACAGATGATAATTATATCTCTGTTTGGTTTTGAACCTTCAATAGGAAACTATCTTAAAAATAATCTTCATGGAATATTAAATAGAAATATTTCAATCTTAGTTGTTCCACCTATTGAAAACAATTTATGGAATAATTTTCTTGTGGAGAATTTAATGGACAGTAACAATAATAATAAAAAATATGATTCCTATTATACTAATTTAAAGGAGAATAAGGAAATTTCAGATTATAATTCTCAACAAGCAGTTATTTGGGCAGATGCCTTGAATATAGAAAATTCTTCTAAACTATTGGATGTAAGAAATTCAAGAAAGATGATTAAGGAACAAATAATTCAGTAATTTTTTATTTTATATATTGCTGCGGCTATTTCTCCTAAAAAATTAGGAATGAATTGAATTTTTCTATAATTATAATAATGATAAACCTAAAAAAAACTGTAGGAATTTACAATACATGCTAAAAACGTTCATATAGATTTACGTGAATCAAAATGACACGAATATGGTTCGCATAGGATTCAGATAAAAAATTTTTGTGAGAGTTTTATATTTTTATTTAAAAATTATCTATTATTTTAAACGAAAATTCACAATTTAATTTACTAGAAATTTTTGCGAATAGATCAAGCTCCTTTCCATGCTTCTTATAAAAAGAGAATCGCTATCGAATATCAATCAAAAAGTGGTTTAAATACGCCATCTGCATTTAATTATTTCCTTATTGTTAAGTGATTAATCATTATAAAATTCTTCATGGAAACCGTTTTCATTTTTGCCTCTTTCCTCATCTTCATCGTCTTTTTTATTCCAGTCATCGTCCTCTTCTTTGGTTTCATTTTCTTCATGATTCATATTCATCTCATTCCATTCATCCGTTTTCAAATTTTTGTTAATTTTTTTTTTTTTCATGATTTTATCTTTTAATTATATTTTCTAAAATACAATTCAAACAAAGCAAATAAAGTTATGCATACATGCATGTTTCTTTCTTTAATCCTCTTTTTAATACTACTTCGTTTTATGATTGAATTTCGTATAAAAATGTGTTTAAATCTTTTCTTAGAAAGCTTCGTTCTAAACGAGAGATGCATTTGAAAGTTAAAATAATATAGTATAAAAATATTTCTTAAAAAGGGTAAACAATTCTTTTATTCTTAATGTTTCTTTTCTTTTTCACACTTCAGTTCCATTTTATAATATATGTGTCCATCATTTCCTTTTATTTTTCCAATTTGTAAATCATGATCTTGTTTATTTTTGATTATAATGTGATCTCCACGCATTATCATTGCTAATTCTCTCTAATGTTCAATTACCAATAAATCAACATTTAGAGCTATATATTAGTATTTGTCAATCATAACAGAGTCTTTTCCTCCTTTAGCAAGTTTAGATTTCATATTAGATATTGCATTTATCGTTTGAAATTGTCTAAATGAAAACAAATAATTGCCTTCAGTATCACCAAAGTCTAGAATTCTCGATGAATCTGGAAATCAA
Organism: uncultured archaeon; assembly: GCA_964600195.1. Classification (GTDB taxonomy): domain Archaea; phylum Asgardarchaeota; class Lokiarchaeia; order Sigyniarchaeales; family SOKP01; genus FT1-020. The sequence continues at coordinate 8,823 of CAZRIR010000022.1, forward strand.
TAAATTTAGTGATATCTGTTTTGTTATAGAGAGTATTAAGGCCAATATGCATGTCAAAATAGGTTAATAAAAATTTAACGCCAATATTTATTCCTAAATTTCATTTATGTTTTCTTGATTTGTTTTAAAATATCATATATTGAGTTTTTTATCATATATTAATCGATATTTTCACATTAAAATAAATATAAAAATTAGAATGTAAATAGATGCAATAAATATTTATCCAAGATTAAACAAATCTCTCACTTTATCAACGGTATCCGAATCAAAATTCCTGAATAAAGCATGAGCTGCAATTGGCACAATACAACCACAGGTATCACATAAAAGTGGGGAATTGCCCATCACACAAAATTTTTGTTTTCCATCTGGATAAAAGCTTTTAACTTGACCAGATTTAAATATACAATGTGGGACAAATTCTTTTGATAGGTATATTTCTAACATTTTTTTGGAATAAAAAACAAAGTTGCCATATTCGCGCATTAGCTTTAAAATATCATTAATTGTATTTTTTAGAATATCTCCTTTTAATACTAGTGGATCGTCAGGATAACCGGTATAAAACTGAAAAACAAATCCAGAAGCTCCATTATCAGCAGAAGTCTTAACAATATCCGCTATTTCTTTATGATTTAATGACATTATAGTTGTTGTTACAACTGGATTGCATTCTTGAATAGTTTCTACAACTTTATCATATACTTTGGCACCTCTTATGTTATCATGAGTTTCCTTGGTACCATCTAAACTCACCCAGTATTTGGGCGGATTATATCCTTTAAATCGAGGTAATTTTATAATTCCATTTGAAACCACTTGAACTGAGGGAAAAATTTTAATTGCTTCTTTTATGACATCCATTCTTAAAGTAGGTTCTCCGCCAGTTAAAATGGCTATCTTAGTTCCCATTTTTCTTTGATATTTAAAAATTCTAATCCATTCTTCGTTGGATAATTCTTTTCTTTTATTTTTTAATTCGGTTGCTGATGAAAAAAAATAGCAATGCTTACATTTTAAGTTACATTGCCAAGTTAAATCATAATTTACATAAAATGGCACCCCTCGTGTTATTGATTTTAAAAATGATGGTGCCATAGAAGTTAGACTTATTATATTTTTTATATTTATAAGACCCATAGAATAGAATTAAATTAATTTTCCATATAAACAAATCGTATATATTTTATTATTTATGTATTATTTATGACGCATTAAATTTTTTAGGTTTTTTCATATCTTTTTTTTTTCACGCACATATCATACCCTTACAAAAAGCTCGTTTACGTAGTTACATTCATAGAAAAGCTTTTTCCATCACGTGAAAAACACCCGATCATGACGAATTGGTCGAGCTCTTTAAGGTCGAGAAGAATTGCCGCCTGAAAGAACGATCTCACGCCCTCACCTTGATGTACAAGCTAAAAAGCTGCTCCATGGTTGCGAAAATAATGAAACGCTCCGACGTTACAATCCAATCGGGGTTAAAATCGTTCAACACGGGAGGGTTACCCGCGCTCGTTCCATGAGTCTCTCCAGGACGACCATCAAGATTATCGATGGAACAAAAAGAAGAATTAAAAAAAGGCGTGTTAACGCACCCTCAAAAATTAGACTACGATTTAAGAAACTGGGAAGGCAAGCACGTTTCGGAACACGTCAAGAATAAGTTTTACGTTCTTTTAAAAGTGCAACAATGTCAATATCTCCTTCACGAGCTTGGTTTTACATTGCAAAGACCGAGATACGCCTTTCCCATTATTCTGGAAAAAACTACATGAAATTAATTTTTACAGAATCATTTATCTTTTAAAATTAAAAATTAATTTAAAATATAGATTTTTGTTATTTTATATAATAAAATGATAGAAAAATTTTTAGTTATATCTTATTTTGATTCTCGAATAGGTCCTAATATCCTTTATCATAAATCCGATATCAGTAATATTTATGAATTTCCTGATTTGTCGAGAATTTTAGATTTTAGTAACGAGGATAACACGTTTTTATTTTCTTTTCGAAAGTTTCAAACAATAAATACTATTTTTAACATGAAATCTGATATTGCAAGGGGGGGTACAGAGTTAATCATGATTTCTTGCATCATCCGCGCTTCATATTTTAAAAATGAGCTCACCGATATTTTCAAATACTTAGATTCAAAAAAAGTCATTTTGGAAAAATTCGTCTCTGAATTGAAAGAACTCCCCAATTTTAACATAATTTTGCACAAATATAATAAAAATCCAACAAAAAAACAATTTACAGATTATTGTAAAGAAGAAAATGTAGATTTTTTTTCAATTTATGAAAAGTATTATGATCTTATATTTCCTGAATCGGAGATCAAATTAATCACACAAGATATTAATCTTAAAAAAAAAATCCTTTTAATAGGGCCAAAAGGATCTGGTAAAGATACATTTTTACGAAGCATTGAAAATCTCCAATTTATTCGTCAAAACAATTTAGACATACCCACCCGAATTATAGGGATAATAATTGATAATATAATTTTGGCTAATACGTCTGATTTTTTAAATGACAGAATTGGATTAGACATAACTCAAGCTATGATTTTTATGATTAATAATAAGGATAAAGATACAACTAATGAAGTAAATTTATTAATAGATAAATTTATTTCTTCCTATTCTACCAAGACATTTGGTAAAATTCCACTTTTAATCATAAATAATATAATCAAGGGTAAGACACCTCTAAGAGCAAAAGAAATTAAACTATTTTTTAAGTTAGAAAAAGTAAAAAAAAAAAAAATTCCATTTAAATATTATTCAATAAATGTAATTAAAGTAGATCCAATACTATTCGAGCCATTAAATTGGTTAATCAAGCAAATTTTTACTTAGTATGAAAAATTTAAAATCTCTCCAAGAAAGGTAAACTTTTCTTTCCTCTATAGTATCCTATAATTGAGCTATTTAAATTCCATTATAGCAAAATATCTTTAATACCTATTTGTTTTTATGAATTCAATGGGAACTTAATCTTAGAACTTTTACTTATCTCCTTTCTTATCGATTGATTAGTAAACTTGAATATTTAAAACTAATTTATTTAGAATATACATAAGTAAAAATAAATAAGAAGTGTGAAAGTAGGGTTAAAAGAAGAATTAAATGCAATTTAAAAATGCTCAGACATTAAGACAGAGCTTTTATCTCCTTGCTTGGTTATCCTTTGAATAATAATTGTGACTCTCTACCCTCCCCAGTGTCCCACCGTGATGATCCTTCAAATTATATTGGGTAAAATTAATTTAATTTTGTTATGAGAGTCTTTACTTATAATTTTGGATTAGATGGAAAGCAATATGAACTAAATTTTTCATTTAAAAGGGGAAATCAGGTGCTTGCTTCGCAACTTAAATCTAACATGCTTATTAAATTCAAGGGGATTATTAATAAAAAAAATAAGGAGATATTTAATCCGCACGATATTTGGGTAAAAATCGATTAATGCAAATGAATTACTTCATGTCTCTTTTATGTTTATTTATAATAAGTTAAAGTGACTCTGAGAGAAATAGATTCATTTTAAAAAAAATAAAAAATTGAGCATGAATATTTTTAACAAAAATTTAAATTTTCATAGTTTATTATAAAAACATGGAGCTTACCTCCTGTCAAAAAGACATCATGCAATATATCATCGATTATGAACATTCCAAGGTTTATTTAACTCCGAGCATCGAAGTCTTCTACTATGTTTTTAAAGACAAGCATACACCTCAAATAATAAGTAAAGAATGCTTGAATCTGATTTTTGCAGGATTAATTGAATCTTATGGTTGGTTCAAATATTTAAAATTGACTGATTCATATAAATCCAATGGTAATTATCATGGGAGTTGAAATTTATTTCTCTTGATTTTTTGCCAGAAACTAAAAGTTAAGAAGAAATTTTCAATTCAATGAATTTCATAAAAAAAAGGAAAAATTATTTTTTAAGTTTAAGAGCAACGGCAGTGATGACTACAATTAAAGCA
>CAZRIR010000023.1:0-12477 GCA_964600195.1 uncultured archaeon
ATATCACGGGACCAATCTTGGAAAAGATCTTTTTTAAAGAGAAACCACCTCAAGGTATATTATGTATAGAAGAAAGTCTAGCAAAACGCATTTTTAACCTCCAAAATTATAAACTTAGATCAAGAATTAGTATAAATGTGAATAGTTATATGATACCCGAAAAAATAATACCTATTTCTCCCAAAAGTTTCTATCCAAATCCAAAAATTAGTTTAGCTTTAGTAAAGCTCTTACCGAAACCAACTCTTGATCTATTTTTAACTGAAGAAAAAACAAAAAATTTTTACCTAAAATTTATTGCGGGTATCATGCCTTATAAAAACAAGAATCTGGTCAACTCAATAGAGTTATTTTTCAATAAGAATGAAAAGATAAAATTAACCAAGAACAATATTTTAGATTCCTTAGAAATGGTCAATATTAACAATGAAAAGACGTTTAAATTATCTATTAATGATATTTTAGACATATGCAAGCAATTTTATAAAATAATCAATGATTTTAATAGCTGAGGAATTTATAATGATTTCATTACCAGATCCAAAGATCATTTGTGATTTTAAAAATGTCTACTATCCTTCAGATGATACTTATTTGATTCTTGACTATTTTAAAAAAAACATCTCTGAAAAATCATTTGATGGGCTCAAAATAGAGGATATTAAGAATATCTTAGAAATAGGTACAGGAACCGGGATCATTGCTATATTTTTGTTATACTTGAGTGAATATTACAGTAATTTTAATCCTAAAATTCATGCTTCTGATATTTTAAAGGAAGCATTGGATTGCGCAAAAATAAATGAAAAATTAAATAATTTCGAGGGTCAAATTGAATTTTTCCATTCAAATTTATTTAATTCTTTTCCAGAGAAAACAAGGCATTTATTTGATGTGATAATTTTTAATCCTCCTTATTTACCCTCTTCAAATTTAATTAAAAATAATGAAAATAAACTAAATATTGATCATAGTTGGAATGGAGGTAAAGAGGGTTATGATGTTTTGCTTGATTTTCTTAAAGTTGTAAAAAATTATCTTAAAATAACTCCGGGAAAAACAAGTTATATCTATTTTATAAGTTCAAGTAAATCAAATTTAAATATGCTTAAGCTAAAATTAATTAAAGAAGAATTTAAGAATACTATTTTAGATAAAAAACACGTATTTTTTGAAGATATTTATTTAAACAGGATTGAAGTTTCTGAAAATTAAAAAGGTCTTCTATCTCTTCGCTTTTCAATTAATTTAATTCCATTTTTATTTAGATTTCTTTTTAGGTTATTAAAGAGTAAGTTTAATTCATGTGGTTTAAAAACAGCTCTTCTATGGGCTTCAATTTGTGGGATTGGAAGTCCATAATGGTCATTTAAGCTGGATATTGGATGCAATACTGATGCAATCAGACTTGCTTTATTTGAAGCTTCTTGAGGTAAAGAATTTTCATCAACAAAGAATTCAATTCTGCAAGGCATGTCGTATTTGGCTGTTTTTAGATAAAAAGCATAAAAGTCCAAGGGAAAATAATTTGGTATTTCTTTTTTATTACCTTCATCTCGAATTTTTTCGATTTCTCGTTTGCAATTAAAAATACAACTTCTTTCTGAAATATTTAATAATCTACTAAATAAATCTAAATCTGAAAACAGATCTGCAACTTGTCTATATCTAATTGTTAGAAAATCATTCAAAAAATTCCGATATGGTTTTAATAATTGAATTGAATCTTTTAATAGATTTGTTAATGCTGCTGTTCTCGTGTCTTTAATCGAACCAATCAGCGTGATATTATTATCTTGACAATTTAGATATAATTTTTGGTATTCCTTGAGCAAGGTATCATATTTTTTAGATAAATCTGGATCTTTTGAAAAAAGAAGATTAATTGGCATGATGATAATTGAACCATCAATAATGATAAAATCAATATCTGATGATTCTTTTATGAGATTATTTAATAAATTTAACTCCATGAAATTCATGTCCATTGAAGTGTTTGCTTCAACCGCAATATCTTCCTGATGCAAATAATTTCCTCTTATAGAAAAATTATTAAAACCCCTAAAATCGGGATAATATTGGATTTTAGCATCATGATTTTTATAGAAATGATATTTTGTTGCTATGACTTTTAAAAATGAAAAATCGGCATTCATGAACTTTTTTATTACTGAGCTTCCATCAACAGATACGATATTTAATCCATTAATATTACAATCTCTAACTTTATATTTCAAAAATCTCTCTTTTATGGAAAATTTCGGATATGGAATAAATTCAGAGAAGTTCAAATTGTTGAAATTATCCAAAATAACCTGAGAGAAATTATTTTTTAATTTTTCTAATTTGATATATTCTAACGTGATGTTTTTTATATCTGATAGAAGTATCTGTTCTTGCGTTGAACCTTTAGTTTGAAATATATTCGCATCTCCAGATAAATCCTTTTTTTTTTCGAATTCAAACATATTCGAATCTAATATCACAATTTTAGTTTTATTTTAGTTTTCACTTAATTGTAAAGACCATTCCGGTTTTTTAATTTGTAAATTATCATTACTTTTAGAAATTCGATATAAATAAATAAGATAAAGTAACATTATCTTTTATTAATCAGATTTTATTTTGATCTTAATAAAATATTATATATTCTTCCCAGTTTTTGATATACGATGGCAAATAACTTAAATTATGACTACACGTTCAAAGTCATGATGCTTGGTGATGCATCTGTTGGTAAAACATCCTTAACTATTAGATATATTTCAGGTAATTTTATGGAAGATTTAAAATTAACTATTGGGGTTGATTTCTATTCTAAGATCATTGAATATAAAGGTAAGAAAGTAAAATTGCAAATCTGGGATTTTGGAGGGGAAGAACGTTTCAGGTTTCTTCTTTCGCAATATGTAAAAGGCGCCAATGGTGCATTATTTCTTTATGATATCACTAATAAAGAGACTCTCGACCACCTTCCTGATTGGACCCAAGTTGTCCGTGAACAAGCTGGACAGATACCTATTGCATTAATAGGTTCCAAAAGTGATTTAGAGGAATATCGAATTGTTCAAAAAGAAGATGGTAGAAATGCGGTTCAAAAATATAATTTAAGCGGATTTTTAGAATTATCATCAAAAACAGGAGAAAATGTTCAAGAAGCTTTCAAATTGATTACCGATGTGCTTTTTAAAAAGCATGTCACTGAAGTATTGTAGATTTTATGCTTGTAACTAATGAGTAGTTTTGGTAATGTTTTTGTTTGTTTTTATTTAGTCAAAATTAAAATGATAAATTTATAAATATGAAATAAACATATAGTTTCATTTAATGGTTCTTTTTTTACTCATTTTTAATTAAAGATTATAAAAGTAGGTTGTAACATGACTGAACAAGATGAAATAAAACCTGAAGATAAAATTGATGTTTCTTCTAAAATTTCTTATGGGCTCACTATGTTTGGGAGTCAAGCCGTTAATGGGGTATTTACGGTGGCGTTGATTTTTTATTTTGTTGAAAAGTTGCTCCTTCCTTTTCATTGGTTTTTATGGATTTCTCTTTTTTATGCCATTTGGAATGCGGTAAATGATCCATTATTTGGTTATTTGTCTGATAGGACTAAAACAAGGTGGGGAAGAAGAATTCCTTATCTTTTTGTTTTTACACCATTAATGTCGATATCTTTCATTTTATTGTGGTTATGTCCCACTGTTGGTGAAATAGGTGAATTTGGGGTATTTCTCTACGTGCTTTTTTTTATTTGTTTATATGATACTTCTTATACTGCGACAATATTAGTTTGGTCAGCATTAGGACAAGAGATGAGCATGGACCATAGAGAGCGTGGTAGTCTTCAGATCTATGCTTTAATTTTGGGTTTATTTGGCACCCTTGCTTCATTATTTTTACCCGATATTTTTCTTGATGAACCTGGTAGAGAAGGTTTTATAATGCTAACCATCATTTTAGCAATTATTCAATTCATTGCCATGGAAATTACTACTTTTAAAGTAAAAGAACGATTAGAATTTTCTTATGTGGATGAACCTGTGGGCTTTATTGATTCATTCAAGCATACTTTGAAAAGAAAATCATTCCTGACCACCGTGGCAATGAATTTCTTTTTAGTCTTCATTATATCTGTCTTTTTTGGAAATCTTTTTTTCTATGCCGATTATGCCATACCTGGTTTTGATTCAACCATCGTTCTTTTAATAATGGTGCCTCTTGTAATTGCGGGAATTTTATTCGGAATTTACTTTACAGATAAAATCAACAGGAAGAAGGGAGTAAAATCCGCAATGATTCAGGCAATTATATTATCCGGGATTGGATATTTCTTAGTCGGGATTCTACCAGGGATATTTTCGGTTTTAGGCTTCTTCTTGGTAGGGGTGGGGATTTACGGTTCCATGACTTTATTTAATGTTGCTTATGGAGATGTAATGGATGAAGATGAAGTTGACACGGGAAGGAGGAGAGAGGCGGCCATTATGGGGATGAACGCCCTCATTACAAAACCTGCCGAATCCGTTGCAATAGGATTCATCACATTAATACTCTTTTTCTTCCAGTATCAAGCACCAATTGGAGGCATCCAACAAGTTCAATCCGATTTTACAATTTTAGGAATCAAATTAGCGATGGGCATCATTCCTGCAATCGTCTCATTTTTAGCAGCGTTCATTTTTAGCTTTAATCCTCTTCATGGAGATCATCTAAAAGAAATAAAGGCTAAAATGGCGGTCATGCATTTAGAAAAAAAAGAAAAATTCGAAATAGAGCTAAAAAAAAAGTAATCAAAATCTAATATTTTAGTTATTTTAATTATACATTATATTGAGCATACTTTTCATACCATAAATCCTTATTTAGGAAAAAAATTGTCATGTTAGATAGTTTTTTTTTGTTCAAGATACGCATTCTTTCAAGCTTTTCAAAATATTTATTTATGGTGTTATAGTGCATTTTTAGCTCCTTAGATATACGAGTTTTTGTGATACCATCATTATCATAAAGAAAAAATTTAATGATTTTTTTACTTTTATCCTTTCTAATGAAATGAACTGTCTCATCTAATTCTTGATTATATTTTATTTCAAAATATACTTCTTGATTTCCTATTTTTCTTTTTATTATAAAATTAAAATTTAATAAAATATTTATGTGCCATTCAACTACAGGTATGTTCAGTTTTGTTTTCTTGACAATCTCATAAAAATACGTTCCAGGATTATTTAAAATGTAATCATAAATTTTCTTTCTATTCTTGTTATTTAAAACCCTATCTCTTGTAAGCCTTGAGCCATCAACAATAAGATTTTTTTTTACAAGAGATTGAAGTATTGATTTAATTCCTTGATCACTTATATTAATTGATGTTTTTGCAAATCTCGAGCTAATAAACGGGATTATGGCACTGGCATTAAAAAATTGATGTTCTTCGATATATTCTTGCACCAGATCCAAGACCATTCGTTCCTCCGCTAATAATTGCTGGGTCAACCTTAAATTTAACCTCTCGGTATTGTTATATACTCGTGCTAGATTTTATTAACATCTTATTTACAATATCAAAACGTTCAGATGGTTTAAAACTAAACATGTCCTTGAGAAAATCCTTTTTATCATTTTCATTTAAACCTAATTTGTCAACCTTATCTAAAAATTCTTCTGACATGGCTGATAATAAAATGTTCTCTTTTAACTTGTTTATTTCCAAATTTGAGTCTGGATCAAATATTTGAAGCAGTCTCTCTTTATTAGATATTTCGCTTACAATTTCCTTTGATGATTTTAATCTATGGATCTGTTTATTTCGATCTGTATTTTTGGTTTTTTCACTCGAATCAAAGAATTTATTACTTCCTGGAAAATTTTTGTAAAGTGTTATTGCTATGATTGAACTAGTGATGCAAATCAATAATATAATAATAAATGAAATAAAAATTGATGGAATAAAGGAAAAACTTTTTTTTGTTTCTGCGGAAATTATGATAATGTCTTGGAAATTATCATAAAAAGAATTAAAAATAATAATATTATTTTTTGAATATTCAAGATATATCCCTATATTAGCATTACTAATAATATTGTTAGATACTAAATTATTATCACTTTTATATAAATAAATTCCATAATCCGTATTTTTATTAACAATATTAAATGAAATAATTGTATCGTTACTATATTCCAATGATATTCCTTTCTTGTTGCTATACATCTCATTTCCTTTAATATCATTGTTATTACTACGAAATATAGTTATGCCAGAATAACTATTATATTCAACAATATTATTTAATATATGATTTGAGTTACTACCCATTCCCCAATAATTCTTAATTGCTAATCCTTCCCTATTACCCGATGCATGATTATTTGAAATAGTATTATCACTTGAAGATGCTATGATTATTCCCATATCATTATTATAACATGCAATGTTCGTTGTAATAGTGTTATTATGACCTTCCAAAATGAAAATTCCACCGTAACTATTATTGTTTGCAATAACATTATCCACAGTAATAAATTGAGAAGAATATGATTGTAAACCCATTGTTGTGAATGATAAATTCAAATTCTTTATTACTGCATTGCTGCAATTGTATAGAATTATTTGCCCTGCGTCATTAAATTTACTTTCATCTAAATTAACCTCATTTTTATAACAAAACACGTGTTTCCCATTCACATAATTATCCGTACCTATTGTATGGTCAAAATAAATAGGATCATTGGAAATGAAACCTAAATCATCATTATAAGATATTCCAAGCACAAATAAACCACATTTAACCATTTTATTACCAAATATTTTACATGATATGCTCATGGTCACACTAATCCCCCAAAAACTATTTATCACGGAATTATTTTCGATCGTGATGTTAATACCTTGAACACCTATTCCTGTATTTTGGTTATTTAATAAAGTACAATTGGAGATAGTGCTATTATTACTTGATGTCATGGATATTCCATTATTATTATTATAACACGTGTTATTTTTCAAGTAGGCGTTATTAACATTAATAAGACGTATTCCATAAGTCGCATCATGCAAAGTACAATTTTCAATCACAAAAAAAACATCAGAGTTTCGAATAGAGATACAATGTATTCCTGTCCCACTTCCATTTATTTCTAAATCTCTGATTATATAAGGGTCACTTTGATTCCCGTTACCTACACAATTACCCGCTTCTTTAAAATCTTCCCATCCCTGATTCCCATCAATAAAAATAACTCCTGATGAAGCACTAATTTCAGGTTGAACGAGATTGTTGATATTTCCATCAAATTCAGAAAAATTACATATTTGTAATATTAGAACATTAATTGATAAGATTTCTAACAAACTAAAAAATACAGTGATAACCAAAATTAACCTAATCATTTTCTTTTTTTTTTGTTTTATGTTACTTCACTTTATCTGGTTAATTGTGGGCTAATTCTGAAGAACTAAAATGCATTTTTTTTCCCTAAAGAAAAAAATAGTTCAAATTTAACTACTATTATTAGATAAACATGGTTCATTATATAATTGTAACTATGAAAAAAGTGAAATATTACATTCTCAGGAATTTATTTATTTAAAAGTAATTGACTGATTTTAGAAAAAAAATATAAAATTATTACTTTTCTCAATTTTTATCCAACATTATTAAGATTTCCAAAAATCTGGCTTTAAATTAATTATTATCAAATAGAAAATCTAAAACAACGATTATGACCTAATAAGAATCCAAAATTTTGATTCTTGCATTAATTATGATTTGAGCTATTCTACATGGGAAATAAATAATTTAAATCTCAAAAAGTTTAATTGAAGGAAAGTGTGATTTTATTCCTTTTTTCTTTAAACTGGTTAAAATATTCGATTATAGAATTACCTTGAAAAATCACTATTTCAAAGTTTTCATAGGTTCATTTAAATAGCGTTTGATAAGTGTACTAAATAATTTATATTTATAATTAGAAAACTCAGTTGTTTAGATGCAATCTAACCGATATGAGAATTTATAAAAAAAGGTAATATAAATATGTCAAAAAAATTAACGGTTACGGCAGTTATATTGTTATCTTTAGGAATAGTTATGGTACCAGGTGGGTTCATAGTTAATAATTTCATACAAGATCTTACTTATAGTTCAGTGGATCAAGGACTTTTAGGAATTAAGGATCAAGGAATTCCTATCGTAAAAGAATCAACATTAGAATTAGGTCCGGAAGCCTTAGCACTCACATTTGACCTATTAGTGGAGCAAGGAATGAAATATTCAAAACCCATAGTTGATTCAACATTTTTTATGAATCAAATCTATACTATTGAGAGTCAAGGGTCGGGATTAGCACAAATTGTCGAATCTTTATTCTTTGATGAAAATCAACCTGTATCTAGCCTCTTAGGAATTTTAAACTATCCAGAAATCAAAGGAATATCTGAATGGGCTAATGTTGCTTTAAATTTTACAACACATAACCCAGCAACTAAAGATGACACCTGGGGTGGAATAGAACGTTTAAAATTCGGAGTAAATACAACAGGAAAAGGAATGTGGTGGGGTGATCGTCTTCCAGGGTTTTACGAAGATACTTATAATAGATTAGGGGATGCGTATTGGCCTCCTGAAAATAATTATTCCGATGTATTGACAAAAGTTGATGTGAATCAGGATCGGGGTTTTGGAGTCATAGATATGATGAATCTCATAAAAAGCGCTACTGATAATAACCAAATCCTAGATTTAGCAGGGGAAAATGGATATAATTTGACTGATCCAGATGATGTAATTATGCATGATGGTAAAGGATATAATAAATTGGAAATATTATACCTTTATTACACTGAATATTTTACTAAAGATGTAGTAGACTTAATAGTACCTAAATTTAATCAGCCAACGGCTTCATCTGCGGATAACCCCGTATTTTATGCTTATCCCCAGTATGAATTGCGGGATTGGAATGGTTATAATACTTCTTATGAAGATATTCAATACTATAGTTTCATAGAACAGTGGGCAAAATGCAATGACTTTGATAATGGGTTTGAGTTTCATAATGCCCAACCAAGCATACCAGCAGGAATTTATGGATTGGAACCTGGAGGACCTGGTAATTCTTCGGGTATACCGATACAAGCAGCATTCCAACTATGGAATAAATCTAATGAAGATTCTTTTGTGAATATTGATGGAATATATAAATGGTACAACGCGAGTACAGACATTAGCACATATAATGAGCTTTTGAATGAATTTTCTAAGTATCCTGGTTATAATGATACATATTGGAATGAAAATAATACATACAGTACATCTGATTGGGGATTTAACGAAACTGATATGGATCTTATCCTCGATTGGTTATGGGGCAATGGAGGAAAATGGAATCAAGGTTCCTTTTATGAGGTTACCCTACCTAAACTTATCACTAATGAAGTTGCATTTCAGATTCTATTGGAACAATGGGCTTATGGGACAATAAGGGGTGTTGAATTATATCCCGGAGGATTTCCTCTTCCATTAGGATCTAATATTGTATATGGATTTGAACTGGGATTTCAGGGACCTGGTCAACATGTAATCCCTGCAGACATGTCAATAAATACAGCATTAGCACTTTGGGATACATCAAATGAATATTCTCTTACTAAAAAATCAGGTTTAACTTTATGGTTTGCCGCAGTAAACGGAGATTCAAATACATATTCGAAATTACAATCAAAATTTGATTTAACCGAACATGATATGTATTTATTATTGAATTGGCTCCCTGATTTTCAGCATAATGTGATGCCTACTCTTGCTCAATTTCAATATAGTTTACCTATGGATTCAATAACACTGAGTAATATCGTTGAAGTGGCATTCGTGGGAATAGGTGCAGTATGTATTGGTTTGGGCGCTATGGGTATGGGTGGCTATATTGCTACAAGAAAAACTAAAACATATAATCCCAAGAAAAAATTAGATCCATTTGAATTAGGTTCTAAAACTAAAAAATAAATAAATAAATGAAAAGCAACATATTATTTACATCATTGCTTCTTTTTTTTAATTTTTGTTAAAAAAGTATATAAAATTCATAAAAACATGTGGTATTCATATTTCTCATTGCATTTCATTTTTTTATGAAATTTTCACTTAAAACTTTCTGAAGCATCGAATATAGAAAAAGATTAAGGAATATTAAGAATATATATTTTGTCAAAATGATATTTAAAAAAAGAGAAAAGACTAATTTTAAATAATTTCCTAATTTCTAATTTTTTACGTAAAAATATAATGAACAATCAATTGGTTTTGTCAATGGAACTAACTGTGTATATTAAAGAGTCAAAAATGTATTCACTTTTAAGTAATCATGTCCCATCTCGTTATGTTCCCTTTATTTATTACGATATCCAAAATTATCCTATAATTATCGAATACGATGGTTCTGGATCAAATTCAGAGCCATTTGTTATTGTAAATTCTTTATTTTTCAAAAAAATTGAATTTCCATTGAATTCATTTAAAATTATTAATCAATCCAATATCATTTTTATAAATACTAAAATGGATTCCATGGATATAAGTGACTCATCAAATATCACCTTAGAGAATTATTTTTTTAATGATGAATGTATATATTCTCGTTCTACAAATATCTTTTGTAGAATACCCATTTTAGAAAAAAATTAGCTATTGAAAATATTAATCAGAGTATATTTACAGATACTTCTATTGAATTTTTAAGACTCTTAACCTCAGAACGTAATAGCTTCAGTAAATGTCAAATTAAGCAACTGTATACATTTAAAGATTCATTAAATAATACATTCGAAAAAAATGTGATAAATAAAGTGAACAAAAAAGCAAAAGCTATCGAAAACATTTTTGTAAATAATTCGGTTCAATTATGAATTCCTTCTTTTTAATAATCAATATAAAATTTAAATTGAAAACATTCTAACTCTTTTTATTTACTTCAATCATATTATATCAAAAATCAAAATATAAGATCTTTTGAAATTGGTTTAAATTATTTACAGGAGAATTATCAAGTGACTATCTCTTGATCAACTAATGCCCATTTACAATGCAACTTTCCATCAGATCAAATAGGTAGTATCAGTAATAAAAATTTTTTTTTTTATCTATCCCATTTTTTTTTGTCGATGCAAAATGGGGCATGAAATTCATCGAATAATGGTCGATCAAACAACACATTTAAATAGATCGAATACTAATTTAATCATAATAAGTTTGAAAAAACTTAAACTAATAATCAAAATTAAATGATTAGTGGAGGAATGAATAAATATGGCCGCTTTTGCATGGAGCCCATTAAGAGCTCTAATGAAAAAATCTGGTGCTGAAATCGTAAGCAGGGCCGCAGTTGATAAATTAATGGACTATTTAGAAGAATATGCTAAGTCCTTGACTGCATGCGCTCTTGATATTGCGAAACACGCCGGAAGAAAGAAAGTAACCCAAGGCGACATGAAAATTGCTATCAACATGATCTAAGCAATTTCAACTTGGTATCATAAAATAGTTTTCCTTAATATTTTCTTTTTTTTCTTCTCTTTATTTCTTTCAATAATAAGTGTTAAATTTTTCAAGTTCTTCTTAAAAATAATTTGAAATCTTAGAATGCAAGGCAGTACAACAGTTTTATCAAAGGTTTTGATTGAAATTCTTTTTTATTTTTCATTACCAATTCCTAATATTATTACTCCTTTTATTTAAAAAAGGTGACTCCTGCCACCGAGACCAATTACAGGTCTAAAAATAAAATAGGATAAGGAGGGCGAAATCAAAGTGTATTTCTACACTAACCAAAAGACAAAAATCCAGGATATGGCAGGAGTCATGGTTTTTTAATGTTTATCTATTTTATTTTTAATAAATTTTTGATCAAGTGATAACTTATAATTGTATCATGATCAAATTTTATCTTTCATATAATAAATTAATGAAAAAACTATTTAAATTTAAGTGTAATTTTATAAAAAACGTTATCATATAGATGAAAAACTGTCAATCATTTAGGAAATTAATTTAATTGAGGTAAATATGAATTATAATTCCTTATTAACGTAATGATCTTATGAATCCAATTTTAACCAACCTAAATTAAATTATAAATGCCACATCCTGGATTTCTTTTAGAAACTTATATTTCTCAATGTAAATATTACATTTTTCTTAAAGTTCTAACTTATCTCGGTTTTGTAAATACGGAAGAATTTACGCAATTAATATATCTCTTACTTTTTATTAAAAAAATAATCTAATTTAAACTAAGATATTCCGTGCATTGAATTTTAATTCAAGACCTAAGTTTAGAAAAACATCAAAATGTATTACAAATAGAATATTTTAACTATTCTCATCAAATTGTTTTTTTTATTTTTTGCTCTGAATAAGTACGTTTATAAAGGCTGTTTCAGATCTAATATATTATTATTTTAAATGTACACCA
>CAZRIR010000024.1:0-12372 GCA_964600195.1 uncultured archaeon
GACTGATTAAATTATGATACTTATCTCCAGGTTGTGGAATGGGTATCGTGATATGGCTCATATTGGAGATGATTTTATCAGATTTAACAACTAATGAGATTATTTTCCCTCCACGGGCTTTAAATTCAGCAACATTGCCGATTAATCGCTGATAAGTCTCATCGGGGGGTGCTATAAAAATTATAGGAAATCCTTTTCTCACCAATGAAATGGGACCGTGCTTGGCATGTGCCGCAGAATACCCTTCAATGAAACGACATGCTATTTCTTTCATCTTTAATCCCCCTTCTTTTGCCGTAGCGATTGATATACCCCGTGATAAGAAGAAGAAATTATGGCTTTTTTCTAAATTCTTCACGATATTTTTTATTAAGTGAATATTATTTGATAAAAAATCCATGATAATCTCAGGTGCAGATTTTAGTGCCATGTAGTATTTTTCTATTTCTTGCATCGAAATAACATTCCTCCTTTTTGCAATTGCCAAACCGATTAAAGCTAGGGTAAGTACTTGAGTTGTGTATGTTTTTGTTGCAGCAACTCCAATTTCTGGCCCTGCTTGAGTGACAATAACGTGATCAGAAAATCTTGTTAATGAAGAACCCACTACATTTGTTACTGTTAATATTTTTGCATTTGCCGTTTCCTTAGCCCATCTAACTGCCTCAATAGTATCAACAGTTTCTCCGGATTGTGAAAGTGCAATTATAATAGATCCATTTTCCAAACAATCTGTTAGTTGAGTTTGGAATTCAGAACATTCTAATTCTTGGATATATTTTCCAAGAAATTTTGAAATAATAAATTTTCCTGCTAGAGATGCATAAAATGAAGTCCCCGCAGCAGTTATATATATATTCTTTGCTGAAATTAGCGCATCTACGAATAAATCAATATCATTCTGAGGAATTAAAAGTGTACGATTAAGTGCTTCGGGTTGTTCATGTATTTCCTTTAACATAAAATGATCAAAACCCCCCTTTTCAGCAGCATCAATACTCCAATTTATTTCACTTGAACTTTTTTTAACTTCTTTTTCAGTTAGTAATTCAAAAAATTGTACATCTCCTGGTTTTAAAATAGCTACCTCATCATCATCAAGAATATAATATGTTCTCGTGTATGGAAGAAATGCGGTAACATCTGAAGCGCAATATGACGTCTTACCTGCATCAATTCCAATTTTTATAGGAGATTCTTTTGTAATGACAAAAATTTCATCAGGATAATCTGCATGACATATCGCAACCCCATAAGCACCTCTACATCTTTTAAATGCTTTAAAAATGGCCGATTTTAAATCTAAACCTCCAATCATTTCATCTTCAATTAAATGAGGAATTATTTCCGTGTCCGTATCTGATATAAACTTATGTCCATTCTTAATTAGTTGATCCTTAAGTTCTATAAAATTTTCAATAATTCCATTATGAACTATAGCTATTTTACCAGAACAATCCATATGTGGATGGCTGTTGATCTTAGTAGGGGCTCCATGTGTTGCCCATCTTGTATGTGCCAATGCGAGTTTTCCAGGAAAATCATTTAATTTTACTTTTCGATTGATTTCTTCTATCTTTCCAGAACCTTTTTTAATATATAACTTTCCTTTATTTTGAGAGACGATACCGCAAGAATCATATCCTCGATATTCCAATCTTTTAATTCCTTCAAGTGCAATCGTTCCAATCGAAATATCTTGATTTGTAACAATTCCAAATATTCCACACATAAAAATAACGCAATATCTGTTTTTATATTAAAAAATAACAAAAAACATATTAAGATTTTCAAATTTTTGGTTTAGTTTATTATATCAACATTATTTGATTGAATTCATACATTCGATATATGATGGTATAAAAAAATTTAAACTTATTGCCTTTTTAAAACCAATATCTATTAATTTTATTCTATATTCTTTTAAAATAATAAATATTGATGCACATGTAATGATGCAATAAATGATTTTTCAGGGTTTATTCAACATTCTTAATTTATACTTTGAATCATCAATAGAGGAATTTTACAATCAAATAGATTTATATTTTTTTGAAAAAATTAATGATTACCTTCAAAAAACAGGGCTCAATAATTTAACCTATAGCAAAATTAACGATGAGATTCTTTCGGTTTTAAAAATCGAACTCATGCACATTGGTTTTAAAAAAGAGAAAATTGATAATTACTTCCAAGTAAAATTTCTCGAAAAGGAAGTATCATTACTCAATGAAATTACATCATCAATGGAAATTTACTCAAAAAAATTTGCTCCAATCGTGTATGAATTATTTTTAGAGCAAATTATTGATTACCTTGTAGAAACGAAGGCTGCAGTTATTATCTTAAATTTAAAATTTAAAGGATTTTTTCCAACTGAGTTCATATTAGAATTAAGAAATCTTAAAAAATTGTTCAAAACATCTCCTGAAAAAGTAGAAAATCTAAGGAAATATATCCACATTCAGGAGAAAATTATTGAAAAATTCAGGGAAAATAAAAGAAAGATTGAATCTTTAGAGGATTTAGAGGATACGAGGGAAAAACTTCAATTGGTATATTCAATTCATCGTATTCTTGATTTTTTTAATATCACGGAACAATTTGATTTTAAACATGTAAAAACTTATCTCGAAGAGAATATAGATGAGTGGTTATCGTCAGTACCTCTAATAACATTAAAAAATCCAGATCTCTATTTTTGTGGTCTTTATTTAGCTAAACATTTAGGCATGGAGATAGATTATAAGAAAGTAAAACAATTTCTATTCAATTTATATGAAGAAAACATAGATGAATTTGAAGCACCCCTTTATGAGGCGACAGATAGAGTATATTATTATCTTAAATCAACAGAGATGGCTCAATTATGGTTAAATGAAGAACACGTGAAGGAAATTATAAAAGAACCAGAAAAGATTTTAGATTCTAATTACTATAAGGATTTTGAGACATCTCAATTAGTGATCATTCTTAAAATATTTACTCTTCTCAGTGTTTATCAAAAAATAGAAAAGCAAAAAATACAATCAATAATCGAAGAAATTGAATTGAGAGTATCTCCTGAAGGAATAAAACAATATAGGGATGGTTTCATAACTTCAGAATCTACCTATTATGTTGTTTTTATCAACTTCATGAGAAATACTTTTGAAAAATTAAAAGATAATGATCTTTTGGATAGCATTGTTTCCAGAATATATAGAAATTTAGAATTTTTAGATTTTTCAAGAGATACGAATTTTGACCTCATCAGTGAATTATTTTATTCTGTTGAGTCATTAAAACTTTTAAATTGTATTGAGACCAAGCAAACCATCATGCATTTAGCAACATTTTTATTTCCTAAAAAAGTAGTTGAAAGAATAGTTAATAGTGAAGGAATAACTCAACCTTCCCCGCGTTTAAGACATTTTAAAGTGAATAAAACTACAGGAGAGACTATTTATTAATTTTAACCATTTCCTAAAATTCTTTATTATTATTTGAAAAATACAAATATAATGTGATGGTATTATTTTTTATTGTCATAAGTTTTAACTACAAAAAAAAACAATGAGATTTAATGGATTTTAAAGATTTTGAATTGATATTTAAAGAAAATAGGTTTCAAATTAAAGATAAACAAGAAATAGTTAATCATTTAAGTGATATAGTCGGAGAAAAAAATGTAAGTGATAAAGATATAGATCTACTTGCATATACCAATGATTCAACCTTGATCACGCTAAATTGGATGATTGAGGGAATAATTGCGGGAAAACCAGATTTAATTGTATGGCCTGAAAATGTTGAACAGATATCAAGAATTTTAAAAGTGGCTAACAAGGAAAAGATTCCAATAATTCCATTTGCGGAGGGATCGGGAGTGGTTGGAGGGGCCATACCTATTCACGGGGGAATCATACTAGACATGAAAAAATTTAATAATCTTCTCGAGATAAATGATAAAAATTTAACAGTCACGGTTGAAGCGGGAATTAATGGAATGAATCTTGAACGCTTTTTAAATGCAAGTGGATTTACCGGGGGACACATACCTCAATCAATATACACATCTTCGGTCGGGGGATGGATAGCTCACCGCGCGGCAGGTCAATTTTCGACTAAGTATGGAAAGATTGAGGATATCGTGTTAGGAATGGAAATTATACTTCCGCAGGGAGAGATCGTTAATTTTAAAACAATAGCTCGTGCTTCGACAGGCCCTCAACTCGAGAAGTTGTTTATAGGAGGAGAAGGAACCCTAGGAATCGTGACGAAAGCAACCTTAAAAATCTGGCCCTTTCCAAAAAAGAGAAGATTATTATCCTACACGTTTCCAAAGATTGAAAATTCTCTTGAAGCATGCCGGTTAATCCTCCGGGAAATGGTATTTCCTGCGGTTATAAGAATCTATGATGTAGTTGAGACTAACAGACACTTTGAACACGTAGAAAATGCTCGGGACAAGGTGATGACGATTTTTGTGTGCGAAGGAAATTCTGATCTCGTCGATTTAGAAGAAAATATTACTAGAAAAGTCTGCGAAGAAAATTCTGGGATTGATTGCGGAGAACAACCCGTTGAACATTGGTTTGAAACGAGATTTAATGTTAAAGAAACCTCTATGTTTCCACCCTATAAAATTGTTGCAGATACGATTGAAGTTGCAATAATGTGGGACAGGGCAGCAGAGTTATATCATTCAGTGATCGAATCAACCAGTAAAATCATGGGAAATCTCCTCATTTCCGCCCACGTGTCTCATTTTTATCCAAATGGGGTGGGATATTATTTTACCTTTGGAGGCGTGCCACCAAAAGGAATGTCTGAATTTGAGTTTTACCAGCAATGTTGGAATGCTACTGTTAAAGCAGTCATAGATTTAGGAGGTGCTTTTGGTCATCATCATGGAGTGGGAATAAATCGGTCTCATTGGATGGAACAACAATTAAGTAAAGCAGGATTTCACGCATTAAAAAAGATTAAAGAAACGATCGATCCAAATAATATCTTGAATCCTGGAAAAATTTATGTAAATACATGGAAAGAAAAAATGGAGGATGAATTATAAATGTCCATATTTGACACGTTAAAGAAATACCCATGGATGGTTTCTTTACTCGAGAAAGCCGATAGAAAAATAAAAGCTATTTTATTGAAAAACGCCGCATCAAAAAATAAAAATTTTTTCCCAGAAGGAGACCATAAAGCAGATGTAAAAAATTTGGCAAATTGTATGCTTTGTCCTAACATGTGCAGGTTCGACTGTGGATCTCTTCAAGCAGCTCAAACAGAAACAATGAGTCCTGCCTATAAATCTCGAATTGGCTATTTTTTATCAATTGGGAAAATAGATCCGGAAAAAGAAGAAAATAAAGAGTTTGTGGATTTAATCTATAAATGTTCAAATGAAGAGACTTGTAAAGCATGGTGTCCATTCGAATTCTCTGTCGTATCCTTGCTAGAAACGGTAAGAGATGACCTTAATGAGAAGGGTTTGATGCCAGAATATTGTAAAAAGCAGATTGAAAAGCTTAAAAAAACAGATACAATTGAAGAGATAAATATATTCAAAACTCATGAAGATACAGGAATAAAAAATATAGAGACGAGCGGGGAAGATGAAGTTTATTATTATATTGGATGCCAATCAATGAAATTACCAGAAATGATAAAAGGATATATTACAATCTTGGATAAAACAGGCGTTAAATATTCTACAAATTTGGATACAAAAACCTGTTGTGGTGCTCCGGCATTCAGCATTAGGGATTTAGGTGTTGCACGGGATTTAGCTGAAAAAAATAAAGACTTGATAGATAAAACGGGAGCGAAAATAATCGTAAGTGATTGTCCAGGATGTGTAGAAACCCTCACAAGAAAATATGAAATGATTGGAATTAATATGAATGTAAAAATTATTCATATTGTAAAATATATTTCTGAATTAATTGAAAAAAAAAAAATTAAACTAGAAGTTCCTGTAGTTAAAGATAAGATGAAAGTTACGATACATGACCCTTGTCATCTTGCCAGAAATCAAAATGATACGACGTCATTGAGAACCCTTTGCAATATGATCTCAGGAATAGATCTGGTAGAACCGATACATAACAAGCAAAATACGCATTGTTGTGGATGGAGTGGAACGTTACACTGGGCAGATAAGGAAATTGCATTAAAGGAAGCATCAAACAGAATTAAAGAATTAAAAGATACAGGGGCAAATGTTTTTCTCTCTGCTTGTCCCCTATGTGAATTGGGATTAGAGCATGGTGTTCCAGAAAGTGAAAAGCAAGATATCCAAATTTTAGATATTTCAGAATTATTATCGAAATGCTTTTAAGGGCACATTCTGTCAATATATTTATAAGAAAAAAACATCATCTATTTAAACGCCACGGGTTATTAACTAAATATAAGAATATATGATAATGGGAATATAATGAATATATCTAATAAAACAAAATCATTCATGAGTATTTTCTTGCTCTCATTTTCATTTATCTTCACCACAATTAATTTAATTGAGATCTCTCAAGCAGCTCCGAATGGAGATTCATTAGATATAAATATTCATTCCTTTCAAATGGAAGAAACTTCTAAATATTATG
Organism: uncultured archaeon; assembly: GCA_964600195.1. Lineage (GTDB taxonomy): Archaea > Asgardarchaeota > Lokiarchaeia > Sigyniarchaeales > SOKP01 > FT1-020. Next base: position 6,600 of record CAZRIR010000024.1, read on the forward strand.
GTAAAATTGAAAATACAACGTCCATTAATATAAATTTACCCACATCAAACTGGAATGCTTCACATATAGAATTAAATTTTACTAATATTAAAGTAGAAAGGGAATTAAAAACTATAGAAGATAATTGGATTACTGCATTTAATCTTTATTATACAACTCCCTCGACAAATCAACTTGCTCTTTACGTTCAGCTTCAAATTCCCGAAGAAACGACTATATTTGGAGTATATATATGGGGAAGGATCTTTTCTTATATTGAAAATGTAACGTTTCAAATAAGAGATTATGATTTAAATACGTTTGAACCTAAGGAGTTCATTTGGGGATCTGTACCTTTAAACATGTCTGATGAGTTAAATTGGTACTTGCAAGATTTTTCTTCCACTCCAGTTACACTTCCAACAGGGAATTACTGTCTGGTTATTAATGCAACTGAAACTTATTTTCCCAATCAAAATGGTGTAATTCTTAGTTGGTATCATAACGGAGGCACTCCACCTTTAACTCCAAATTTACACATTGGTGAATATTATTCCCTTCCAAATGATCATTGGATATCATATAATGAAAATAAAACTTTTTTATATAAATTAATACAAAAAGTAAATGAGAGTATTAATCCCGAAGAAATAAACATGCAAATCAATTTTGGAGGTAAATCGTATGAAATATCAGAACAAGGAGGATTAGGGGGTGGGAATTTATCAACGCCATGCAATTTTACGATAAATAATGATAGTTTAGATATTCAGATTAGCAATAACCGCTCGATGATGTTAAATTTTACTATGGAATATGAGATTGCACTTCATAAAATATCCAATCCAGAAACTAAATTACTTGTCAAAGAATTAGCGAAAAATAGTTGGACTATTTTATTTTACACTGATAGATTATCTTATAATTATTACAGTATTCAAATTAATTATTCAAGTTATAATTGGAATAATATAACTATATACAAAGAAAGTGATAATGTTACCCTTTCATCTTTAGATATGGCTCAAAAAAAAATAACAGTTTCAAATGACTCGATTGATGTAGGATTAACAGAATGGAAGATTACAGCTTTTTCTTCTCAAAGCGATTTTCAAATAGATTTTCCAGCTCAATTAAATACACTTCAACCTGGACAAAATTTAAAGTTTACAGTTAATGCTCCCCAAGGTAATTTAACATTTAAATTAACGGATATTACTGGGTATGTAGAATATCAAGACGAATTTGTGCATCCATCAGGAGATTATATCTTTGCTCAAAATATCCCACAAAATGCATTAGCGGGAACGTGGAAAGCATACATTTTTTGGAATAATGATACAAATGCAGGAGTTTTATCTCAGGAATTTAATGTATTCGTACCCTTCACTATTGATCCCCAAGTACTCGTAAGCGTCTTGATTACTCTTGGAATAGTAGCAGTTGTCTCAATAACATCCTATCAAACTCTAAAAATTGGAAAAAAACGCTATGATGATAAAAAAGAAAGGTTATTAAATGTATTTTCTGACATATTGAATCTCAAATATTTCATGATAACGGAAACTAGTACAGGATTGAACATTTACGATAAAAAAATAGGAAAGGGAAGAAAAGATGCCATGTTAATTTCTGGTTATTTGGATGCCATAAGCAAGTTTGAAATTGCATTAACGAGTTCCGAAAAACGATCTCAATCGATTAAATTGGAATATCAGAAATCAAAAATTTTGATGTCCGAATTTAAAAACTTCAGAATAATTCTAATCATGAAAAAAAATCCATCGAATTATATTCTAAATTCCATAGAAAAACTATCTTATGATATTGACAAGGAATATGGCGAATATTTCTCAAATTTTACAGGAGATCTGAGCAACTTTCGAGGTTTGGATAAATTAATTGAAAATCATCTCCACATTTCTCTTGTTTATCCATATAAAATAAACTATAAGAAAATAGAGGAATTAAATAAAAGAGAGAGGATGATTATTCAAAGAGCCATGAATATTTCAAAATCTTCACCGCATTTTTATATCTTATTTCTCATTCCAGAAAATGAATGGAAATATCGAAATTTCAAGACAATCCTGAAATTAATTGAAAAGAAGGTATTTTACCCGGTAAAAGTGATTAAAGAAACGTTGGAATAATTCTATTTTCACTTTATTTTCTTTATATTTTAAGGTATTATGGCAAACCTATTTAAATAAGCTTATTTAATTATTATTTTATTAGAACAACCTCGATTTCTAAACATGTCATATATATTGTCATTAGATATAGGAACGACCAATATCAAGGGAATTTTATTTGATAAGAAGGGAAATATTTATTCTCAAGCCAGAAGGCGACCAAATTACATAATGGAGTACCCTGGGCAAGTAGAACAAGATCCAACGGAAATCTGGCAAATGAGTAAGGAAGTTATTGAAGAAGTCATAAGCTCAAATAATTTAAAAGCGAACGACATTAATTCAATAGCAATTTGCACGCAGAGAGCATCATTTTTATTTTGGGATAAACAAATAGGTAAACTTTACTCAAATATAATAACATGGCAGGATAAAAGAGCAGCGACGTATGCCTTGAAAATGAGTAAAAAATTGATAATGAGGATACTTCGATCGATTGGAAAAATTGCTCGCATATTTGGAAGTACAAAAATGTTGGTGACTTCTCAACTTCGGTTTAATTCGGATTATGCTTCCTTAAGAACAGCATATTTTTTAGAAAACAATCCTGAGTTGAAAGTCATGATAAAAGATCCTAAAACGTCAATTGTTTGGGGTCAAATTGATTCTTGGATACTGTGGAATCTTACTGGAGGGAAACTTCATGCTACCGACTTCTCAAACGCTTCAGCAACAGGCATGCTAGATCCATTTACTGTAAAATGGAGTTTTATAGCTAAAATTTTAGGCATTCAAATACATTATCTACCAGAAATCAAAGAAACTAAAGATGATTTTGGTCAAACGGCCTTGTTTGGTGGAGGAAATATACCAATAAGATGTGTGATAGCAGATCAACAATCATCTCTTTTCGGACAAGGATGTTTTAATTTTGGAGACATGAAAGTTACAAACGGAACGGGAAGTTGCGTTGATTTAAATACGGGAAACAAGCCATTTGCTTCAAAAAGAAGACTATATCCGCTTATTGCCTGGAAAATTGATGGAAAACTCACCTACATGTTGGAAGGATTATCTCATAATTCTGGAAATATTATTGACTGGATTCAAAATGAATTACAATTGTTCATGCAACCTTCAGAAACAGAAGATATGGCTTTAAGTGTCGATTCTACCGAGGGCGTATACTTTCTTCCGACTTTTTCAAGTGGAATCTCATATCCGTACTTTGATCCCACGGCCCGAGGAAACTTGTTTGGTGTGAACCTTACGACTAAAAAGGAACATATCATGAGGGCTGTTTTAGAGGGAATTTGTTTTAGAATTAAGGATTTTGTTGATGGAATAATCGAAGACACTAAAATTAACGTAGAGAAAATTAAAGCAGATGGTGGTGTTTCGCAGAATAAATTTGTGTTGCAATTTTTGAGCGATATTTTAGGCAAAAAAGTAGAACATTCTCAAAATCCTGAAACGACTGCTTTGGGTGCTGCTTTTATAGCAGGATTAGCCACAGGATTTTGGACCTCTCGGGAAGAATTACTGAATATTATAAAAACTGAAAAAATTTATACACCCTTAATGAGTGATAAAACACGAATTAGAAAATATGGTTATTGGAAAGACATTATAAATCGTTCCTTGAATTATGAAAACTTCTAAATATTATCCGTTTTATTTTTAATAAAAATTTTTATTAAATGATTAAAAATAATTTAATAAATTTTAGCTTTTAAAGCGTGGAAGAAGTATTGAACTACCAGCTCCCAAAGGAGGTGGATTCTTGTTTCCTCGATCACAGCACCTATACGGTGTCTTATATGATCTCCACAAGCGTGACTTCCCGTCGTCCCAACGGTAGGTCAAGTAATGACTATGATCCCTCTTTCTTCTAAGAGGCGAGTTCCTTCCATTTTAAGGTTAATTGATGCGTTTTTGTCTCGGTGGTGAAGTGTTTCACATTCAGGACACGTCCATTTGCAATCGTTCAAGGTTAAACTTTCATATTTATACCCACACACGGAGCAGAGCTTACTTGAAGGAAAAAAGCGATCTATTTCTTGATAGTGCTTGCCACGCCATTCAAGCTTATATTTTAAATTTGTTTTAAATTGATGCCATGAAAAGTCCAAAGTCACCGATTTTGACAGGCCACTATTGAATTGTTGCATTCCTTTAATATTCAAGTTTTCCAAGATCACGACATCGTAGGTTTTGGCAAGTTGCAGCGCGATTTTATGAGTCCAATCCCGCTTTTGGTTTGCAATTTTCTCGTATAACCTCGATAATTCAAGTATTGCTTTCTCACGATTGTGTGAGTTCTTTTTCTTTCGGGAAACTTGCCGATGTAACTTTTTAAGCTTAACTTCTGATAAACGATAAAATCGGGGATTAGAAAAAGACTCGTTCTCTCCAACTAAGAATTCCGACGCAGACATATCAAAGGCAATAATATCATCTTTATAAACCCGTAATAACGGGGTTACTTCTCTCTCCTTTTCAATAATGATTGCCATATAGTACTTCCCGCTCTTGGTTTTCGAAACGGTCACGTGTCGAATGGATTCTGCAAATCTCCTCTCATCCTTATATTGGATCCAAGTCTTAATTTTAGGAAATTTAATCTGCTTCTTCTCAAAATCAATCTTGATGTTATTGTTGATATTATACGTGGTATAAGTCTGTTTATTTTTCTTTGACTTAAATCGTGGATATCCTGCTTTTTGAGTTTTTTTCCGTCCCTTAAAAAAGTTTTGAAAAGCCTCTAATAGATGTCGAGTAGTTGATTGTAAGGCCTTGCTATCTACTTCTTTCATAAACTTAAATTCTCGCTTGTACTCTTTTTCGGTCTTGTACTTGTAGTTCTTTAAAGATTCAGGATTTTTTTTAAGTTGTTGATATACAAACTTCCGTTCAGCAAGCATCTGATTCCACAAGAAACGACAGCATCCAAACGTCTTGTTTAGCAGCTCACGTTGGAGTGCTGTAGGATATATCCGAACTTTTATTGCCATGTTAATATTCAATAACAACTTTCCTCCGTTGATTTTCAATATATCGCTTAAGAACATTAATTTTTACGTTTCCGATAGAAGAAACGAAATGTCTAAAGCTCTAAATATGGATCCTCCAAGAACTAATTTGTAAGAATAAGTCATAGTACTTCCTTAGAAATCTAGAAAAATGAAAATTTATGGTATTAATATATGTTACAATATCTAATACAGGTTTGGCAGCAATTAGTAAATGAATGTGATCAATAACACATTTAATTTCTAACTTATATACTTCAAACTTCATAGTTAATTCTATTATTTTCGTTTTCAGCATTTCAATAATACTAATATTTTCTAAAAATGCAGGTTAACGGTATTTCACTACAAAAATATAGTGACATAGATGGGAATAGACTTTATTAGGCTCATTATGATATTCTATCATGAAATATAAGCTAAGAGAGTATAAAAAAGATAGAGCCATATTAGTTTAGTGATTTTTATATAAATTCATCCATACTCTAAAGAATATGGTTTTCTGCTTAATAAATGATAAAATATATTACACATCTAATATTTTAAAAGATATAATTAAATTGTCATTATTTTCGAAATCAATGCCTTTTTTTAATAATCAAGATGGATACAATCTCTATTATGAGG
>CAZRIR010000025.1:0-8297 GCA_964600195.1 uncultured archaeon
TGGATTTATAGTATCAGATGAGGGTGAAGACGTATTTGTTCATTACTCTGCCATTAAAGGTGATGATGATGGTTATAAATCATTAAATGAAGGAGATAAAGTAACCTTTGATGTATCACAAGGTCAAAAAGGACCACAAGCAAGTGGAGTTGTAGTTACCGAACATGCTCCAGCTCAATACAAATCTTTTCGCTATTAAAAAAAATAAATCAAATTAGATTGATATACAAATAATAAATACACGCACGATAAGTTTGAAGTAATATTCGTAAAAATTTAGAATTTTTCAAGTATTATGGATTCTTATTCTATTTTTTTATACATTATCAGAACCTTTTAATTCTATTACTGATTTGAACATTTAATTTGTCTCCGTCTTAGAGTATTACATTTTTAGAACCATAATCTACTACTCTTTATCTTTTAATTTGATAATTACAACGATCGAGATTAATACAATGCTACTGCCAATCAAGTGAAAAATGGTAAATACCTCCGAAAGAAATATCATTGCAAAAAAACTTGTTATGATCAAGGAAGGTGCCATTAAAATGCTCACTTTTGTTATTCTTATGTAGGAGAGAGATAAATAAAAGCAGTATAAATCAACACCATAAAATATACCGATTAACAAAAAATTAATCATGTTTATTGGGTCAAGAATTAGGGCATATGCTTGGATTCCATTAAAGATGAGATATGAACTGAATAAAATGCTTCCTGTAATGGCATTTCTAATGAATATTAGTTGAAAGGGCGAGATTTCCTTATTTTCCAGGAAAGGTCTTGTTATTGAATGAGCCGACATCCATAGCATGACGGTTATTAGCATTAAAATAACACCTAAATTAAGTTCAAGTAGGTTAAAAGAACCTTGAGTCACGGCCACTATTAAACCAAAAAACAAGAGAATTGAAAATATGATTTGAGTTTTTGATATATTTTCTTTATTGATTAGATATCCGAATAACAATGCAAATATCAAGTCTGCTTTTTGTGCTAATGAACCATTGATCGCACCGGCCAGTTCATAACCCCAAAAGAATAACACGTAAGCAAAAGCAAAATTGATTCCAAGATAAAGTAACAAGAACTTGTGGTTTTTGAATCCATCTAAAAACGTGTTTAATTCTTCAATTTTTTGAGTATCCATATCATTATCGAGATTTGAAAGTTCATTTTTGAATCTTCTCCTTTCAATAAACGTCAATGGAAAGAAAAAAATGAATAGGAGAATGCTTGTCATTGCGCTATAAAGGAAACTATCTACCTCTGCGGACCGAGAATTTGCGATGATCGGCTGCATGCTGACAAAAAATAGGGAAATGATCCCGAAACCTATTCCCTTAGCGTAATTTTTATCAACCAAGATAAAGGAAATTAACCATTAGTTTAAAAGTTATCTAGCAAAAAAAGGTAATCCACTGGATTTAAGGAAGAAATTCGTGCTAAATGAAATTCCGTTTTGAAGTATTTAGTGAATTACTAAAAAAAAGTTATAGAACCATGTTCGATAAATTTAAATACCTTCGAAAACTTAAATCGAACAATGTTCATATTTTTATCTAAAACAGTTTATAAAAAAAATAATAGCAATAAATGAGTGAAAAATGGGAATTATACTAAAAATCAGTCTGCGCAACATGCGAAGACGAAAATTTCGTTATATTCTTACAGCTATCGCGCTTTTGATTAGCGTGGCTTTATTTGGAGGAGTATTGATTGTTTCCGACTCGTTTCAAGTGATGATGGTAGATACCATTGATAAACAATTAGGATCCGCTGATGTTTTATTCAAACCTGAAAATACAACTGATAACTGGTTTAATTCTAGTGAAGTAGACAGCATAATTAGAAATATAGACCACGTGCAATCGGTCGCCTATAGAATATCGGGATTCACTGTTCATGTTAGTGCAGTGGCTAACGGTACTGCATTGCAAAACAGTACGAGTACTGACATTTATGGAATTGATATTCATAGTAATGATGAAAAAGCACTAGGCGGTCAACCCTATATATTAGCCTCTTTGAATGGAGGGACCACGATTGAGGAGCTCCTTGATTGTGTATCTCCTATCACGGGGAGTAGAGTAATGGTCATCTCTCAATCACTCAAAATAGAATTAGGACCTGATTTACACGTGAATGATACGGTTTACGTAAAACCAAATGATATATCAATGTATCCTGATTCAAATACATCAGAATGGCTTGATTATACTGTTGTTGCCATCATTAGAGATGTAGGAGAAGCTAAAGATTTCGATCCAAGTGCAAGTAGTGGAAGTTCAAGCATATTTGGGTCATTTATAGAACAGGGTCCGGGTGTTTTCGTTAATATTGACAATGCGCATATATTATCTAACAGCACTTATAGTCATCCAAATGAATATAACTTGGCAGCTGTAGGTACGGATGATATTTATGTTGTCGCCTCTGTCACGGCTGCCATTCAAAAAGCTTTAGATAATCTACATGATGGAAAAGAGTGGAAAACTGATGACTTAAAATCAGACAGCCTTGATTCGATAATTACCACGATGAGCACGTTAAAAACCATATTTCTCATTTTTGGTATAATTGCATTGATTCTTGCCATTATCTTGATGATGAATATATTCAACATCATCAGGAAAGAACAGGAATATGAGACGGGAATGTTTCAAGCGATTGGAGCTTCAAAATCAGAGACTTTCAGGATGTTTTTGACTCAGGGATTGATATTAGGTGTCATTGGGTCATTAGCAGGAACCATATCATCATATTTTATATCATTCATAATCTTCTCAGTTGTAATTCAATCAATCCAATCTATTGCCACTACTCTCGGTGGTCTTACGATAGAGTCATTTAATATTGTTCTCTATCCCCAAACTGTTATCATCACGTTCATTATTGGACTCATCGCTTCTATCGTGGCATCAATATATCCAAGCTGGAAAGCAAGCAGAAGACCAATTATTGAATGCTTGAATCCTATTGAAGAAAAATCAAAAAGGTTTAAGAAGCATTATTTAAGGAGAATATTACTCTTTATTGTTGGAGGATTGTTAATGCTCTATGGCTTTTATCTCCGATTTACGACCTCTACAGAAGGAACGTCTCTATTATCCTCCGGAGGAAACAGTACTGGATATTTTGTTAACATGTTTTCTCCGATGTTAATCTTGTTCGGTATTCTTTGGATTCTAGCTTTATTACTCAAACCATTGAATAAAGTGGTCGTCAACATTTTTAAACCATATCTACGCCGTACTAAACTTTTAACGGAGAATAATATTCTTAGACATCGTAAGAGAACAACACTCACCTTCGTGATGATCGCCCTCACAACCAGTTTTCTCATTGGAATTTCCACGATGATGACTTCTATTAGCGCAGGAGTAGCTACGACCATTGATAATTTTATGGGTGCTGATATTAAAGTATATGCTGCGGCGCCCTATTCATTTGAAAATTCCCTGGTTAATCAATCTGGTGTCGAGGACGTGATGGGATTGGCTCATCCAAACGCACAGTTTCTAATCGGAGGTGATTGGGTAGGACATGCCTCACTTGATACTAACTTTAAAGAAACAATTACGATGAATGTAGTCAATACTGATAAAGTTAAGGAAAAAATGAGTGACACGATAGTAATATCCCCGACCTCAAAAACTTTTAATGAGATCATGGATGAAATTGATAGTGGGAATAATATCGTCATCATGGAAGATTTTTCAAGTGATTATAATATCAAACAAGGAGATGTGATACCCGTTAAAATTACGGTTGGGATAACTTATGCGAACGCATCAATGTTAGATCCTCCTAATCCCACAAACGCGCAGGAAGATACAGTCACTCTTAATATGACTGTAAGCGCGATCATTAAAGATATGAGAGGTTTTTCCACGACAGATTTATTAGGATTTGGAAATCAAGCAAAACAATACAATACTTTCATGTCTTGGAATTCTTACCAACCACATTTAGAGGAAGATTTGCCTGGCGGCGCTACTGATATCATGCTAAGACAGAAAGCTGACACCAGCAATTCAACATTTAATAATATGGTCCCTAATTGGTTTAATTTCTCCACAATTGAAGGAGTCTTAAACGGAACTAGCGGAGTTGATTATTACACGACGAGAATGGATTATTTTTCAATGGTTGGAAATGGAACAAATGACTTGCTTTCAGCAGATTATGCTTCCGTTGTTGGAATTCATACAAATACAACAGGAAATATAATGTCTGATACATATTTCGGAAGCAATACTGTAAACGGGACTAATGAATCAATGGAATCTCTTCTAAATTATTCGAGTAATGTTTGTGTGGTGGATGAACGATTCATTGCCGCCCATCCCGAATTAAAAGTTGGGAGTGATCTATACATTTTTCCGTTTAATTACACGGCAAGTGGCACGTTTACTCCCATCGCAAGCCCTCTTACAACAATGATTACTGTTGATAATGGAACCCAACTATCTGGCAATTATATTAGTTTGGTTTCATCTGATAATAATTACTTGGAAATTGCGAGTAATCAAACCAGCTTGGATACTAATATAACTCTCGCTACCTTAACTAATCCTTATATTACTCAACCAGCAAGGATTTCAATTGAAGCAAAATTAAACACTACTGTTGATAATTTTAAAGTAGAAGCTTTTAATTATTTGACATTTACCTATGATACGATTGGTTACATCACAAATACTACGGAAACAACATATACTTTTGATTGTGATATTAATCAATTTTATATAGAACCTTATGTCGGTGGAGCAATAATGTTAAGGTTTGTTGGTATGAACTCTACATATAATGGTGATTACTTGCTCTCTATAGATTCTATTAGTATTGATCTTTTACAGAATGGAGCTACAACAAATGATATTACATGGGCAAAATTCACGATTGTCGGCATTGTGGAAGCACCAACGTACTATAATACCGAAAAATACGATTGGCTGGCCAATTATGAAGCGGGTTATGATATAAATAACGTTCCTTCAATTTATATTAATTATGATAAAGCAAGAGATATTGTGTATGAGTATTATAGAGGGTCCAATTATACCTACGACAAGGTGACTTCCGTGCTCATTCATTGTAACAATCCCGAAAATATCTCGTTTGTTAATAATATTATTAAATCAACCCTTAATACTCCTCTCTACTCTCCACCCAGTTGGACATCAATAGATATTAAAAGTTTCTCACTCTATCTAAGATCGATCATCTATGATTGGTTCGTGTGGATTGACCCTGGTAAAAGTGATGAAGCAGTTTTAGATGGATTATTAACTTACATAGAAAGTCAAGGATATCCGGTCATATTTTCATTTACTCGGACTTTCATGAACTCAACTTTCAACACGATGATAAACTTGCTCACATTTATCACGAATAGCTTGCTTATCTTCTGTATTGTAATCGCAATGATAGGGTTAATGCTTCATAGCCTTCTCACGACGATGTCTAGGCGTAGAGAAATAGGCATGCTTCGATCGATAGGTTTAAGCAAGCGTGGTGTCATACGCTCCATATCAGGCGAGACTTATGTATTATCTGTATTGGGACTTTTAGCAGGTTTAGGTAGTGGTATTTATCTCGGTCAGTTGATGGTGGATACAATGCCTAGTGGTGGATTCCTCACAGTAACCTTTGCTATCCCCTGGCTTACAATATTATATCTAATTGCCGCCGTGGTTATTACAGTCATTTTAAGTGCGAGATTGCCAGCTCAATGGGCTGCAAGATTAAACATAATAGATGCAGTGAGGACGCGCTAATAAAGGAGGTGTTTAAATGACAACAAAACATGAAATGAAAATGAACAATGAACAGAAATCAACGGCAAATGCGGTTCATATTGATTCTAATTTAGTGTTAGAAGTTCATGACCTTACAAAAAAATATATTGTAGGAAACGGAACAGTTACCGCATTAAATAATGTTAATCTTCACGTCAAGAAGGGAGAACTGGTTGCAATTGTCGGTCCTTCAGGATCAGGCAAGACCACCATGATCAATTGCTTGGGGGCTTTAGATTTCCCTGATTCGGGAAAAATAATATATAACGTTGATGGAAAGGAATTGGGCTTGGACATCACTCAAATGACGAATAAACAGCATAAAAAAATGCGCTTGACGAAGATTGGTCTAATATTCCAGTTCTATAACCTTTTTCCAATTCTAACTGCTTATGAAAATGTCGAACTTCCAATGCTCTTTGCAAAAAAAGATACGAAAGTACGCAAGCAAAGAGTCACGAGTCTTTTAAAAAGAGTTGGCTTGGAAAAAAGAATGGATCACTTGCCCACGCAGATGTCTGGAGGAGAGCAGCAACGAGTAACCATTGCGCGTTCCTTGGTTAACATGCCTCTCATCCTGCTTGCTGATGAACCTACCGGTGAGCTTGATACGGAAACAACAACAACTATCATGAAGATCTTCTTGGATCTTAAGAATACGGGACAATCGATCTTGATGGTAACTCATAATCACAGGATAGCTGAAGTAGCGGACCGAATATTATCTCTCAAAGACGGAAGAATAGTCGAAGAAAGAGAAGGAGGTAAAGCTCTTGAAGATATTTATAAAAATTGAGCTGGAGGGAGGAATGAATAAATGAAAAAGTACGAGAAAAAAGTCAAGAAATTAGTTGACAAATATGATCTCCAAATGGAAGGCTCGGATTCGATCAAGGATTCTTTCATGATTCAAACCATTGATCTTCATAAAATCTATAACATCACGGAAGGTATTGAAGTGAGGGCGTTAAATGGAGTTTCAATGGAAGTCAAGAAGGGTGAATTTGTATCAGTAATGGGTCCTTCAGGTTCGGGTAAAACCACGCTCTTAAACATGATTGGTGCCCTTGACAATCCTTCAAGTGGTGTGGTTAAAATAAATGGGATAAACATTGCAAAAATGAATGATAGAGAACGCACCAACCTCAGGCTAAAAGAAATAGGTTTTATTTTTCAGTTTTATAACCTCGTTCCCGTTCTTACTGCATATGAGAATGTTGACCTTCCCATGATATTTGCAGGAAAATCCAAATATGAACGTGAGAGAAATGTCAATCGATTTATTGATCTTGTGGGCTTGAGTGAAATGAAAGAACACATACCTTCAGAGCTTTCGGGTGGAGAACAACAGAGAGTTGCAATCGCTCGAGCATTGTGTAATGAGCCTTCAATCTTGATTGCTGATGAACCTACGGGTGAACTCGATACCAAAATGGGGATGGAAATCATAAACTTGCTAAGAGACCTCAATAAAGAACTAAATCAAACGATTTTAATGGTAACTCACGATCCTGCCGTAGGAGCGCTTGCTGAAAGAACATTAAAGATGCGAGATGGCCAAATAATCGAAAATGTAACTAATAATTGAATTTTTTTATTTTATTTAATACTTCAAAAATAATAAGGGATGTACACGTTCCATGGAACGACTTGATGGAAAACAAAGGATTTTAAAAGTCGCAATGGACTTGATAATGAAAAACGGATATAGTTCAGTTAGCATAAGGAAGATCGTAAAACAAGCTGATGTGAGCATCGGAACGCTTTATTATCACTTTCCCGACGGTAAATTATCGATATTGAACAGTATCTTTCAATCGATTGGGGACGAGTTCATTGAAATCAACAAGTTCTCTGAAAAAATCAAGTCTCCAGTAAAACCAAAAATTATTAGAGAGATTTTAGACAATCTCCTCCTTGTCATTCGAAAATATTCTCCCCTTATTCAGGGAATATTGATGGAATTGATCACGAATAAAAATTTTGTAGTTGAACTAAAAAGAGTAATGAATACAAAACAGGATGAAAAAAGAGATAAATTCTTTGCAATGCTTCATAGTTTTTTACCTGAGTCTTCGGGTCGCGAAAGACTATTTGGAATTTTTGCGAACGTCATTCTGAACGTCATCTATGTCCACGTGTTTCTTGAAGATTTTTATGGAAATGATGATGAATTGATGGAAGTCTTGATGAGCATGATACAGGGATTTTTTTCTAAAAATTATGATTGAATCCCACCTTGAATTTAAGTAATTTTAAGGGCTTATGATAATTAATTTGGGTCTACTTCTTCATTTTTATTGATAATTTATTCTCAAAGAATAAGGTTTAACCTTGAATAATCTTTTTTTCTTGAAAAATCTTTAAATAAAAATGTCAATTCCATTCATTCATAAGCTTGAAAAATTGTCTTTTTAAGGAGAATATTCAATGAATGATGATATAGTTAATGCAGGAGATTATTTAAGAAAGGGTAAAACAATGACTCCT
>CAZRIR010000025.1:8397-12320 GCA_964600195.1 uncultured archaeon
AAATGGTATTAATTTATTATTGTAACTTGGGCCTAAAAAAACACGCCCTATCGAGAAGGGTATATATTAGAAGTCGATATAATGTAAAATTTGAATACCGCATATTAATTCAATTTGAAAAAAGTGAATTAAAAAAAATATGGGAATTCAAATTCAGGTATTTTGAAAAAAATAATACTTCAAAGGAAGGTGCTCTTCATGTGAGTTCGTGGACAAGAATACAAAGAACTTCACGTCCAAGGTTTTATAGATTTATAGAGTTTGTTCCTAAAACGCTTGTTGAGACAGAACCGGGATGGGACGATGTGTATGTTTTCCTTGAACTCTTTGATCCCTCAGGAGTAAAAAAAGCTGAGTTTACTTCTAATGCTATAAAAATTTTACTTTAGAGTTATCTCAAGGGATATAAATTCATCCAAATAACATGATTAGATACCCTGAAAAATTCGGATTCCAATATTTTTTATTTTATTTTGTTAAAAATTTTCACTTGATAATGAAGCAAGCACGTCACTTCAAGATTTTATATAATATCCATGATAATTCCCACTAAAATGGGAAAATAGAACCATCATATTTATATATACTACTGCATGTTTAATCTATAATGATCTCTTGTAAAATAGTTTCAGATAATTTGTTGTTATCGCCCCTGAGTTCCTTATTCAGTTCACTATCGCGATAAATAGCGAGAGATCGGATAAATTTGACTTTTTCTTTTTCGATATTTTCAAGAATATGAAAATATTGCTTTTTTCGTTCGCATCTCGCTAATGAGATAGTAATATCAACTTCAAAAGAAAAAGTCAAGAATTGCAGGGATGGCTGAGGGGTAAAGCAGTGGGTTTAATTTCCATGGCCAAGGTGCTCGAAGGTTCAAGTCCTTCTCCCTATATCATGATATATAAGCAACCGTGACCGAGAGGTTTATGGTGATGGTCTTGAAAACCATTTGAGACGCAAGCGCTCACGCAGGTTCGAATCCTGCCGGTTGCGCCATACCCATTCAAAAAATCAGAAAATGCCGATGTGCCTGAACGGTAAGGGGCCAGGGTTAGGGCTTGGTGCTTAGTGCATTGGGGGTTCGACTCCCTCCATCGGAATGAAACGAGCAGATGTACCCAAGCAATCGAAGGCGGGCGACTAAGAATCGACTACAAAGGATACGTCGTAGGTTCAAATCCTGCCATCTGCACCAAAAAAGCGGGAATGCCAGAGTGGTCGAATGGACTCGATTCAAGATTGAACAAGGCAACGTCGGAAGTTCGAATCTTCCTTCCCGTACCATGAATGATGAAAAAAAGCAACCGTGACCGAGTGGTTTATGGTGATGACCTGGAATGCTATTTAGAGACGCAAGTGCTCACGCAGGTTCGAATCCTGCCGGCTGCACCAACACGCTAGCACCGATGACGGAACTGGAATATCGTGCCAATCTCGAAAATTGGTGAGGTTTCAATGCCTCGTGCAGGTTCGAGCCCTGCTCGGTGCGCTTGATTAAAGGTGGAGTTAACATAACCAGGTAATGAGTCGGATTGCTACTCCGATGAACACATGGTTGCCCACCGATAGGGTATTTCAGCAGAAATCAACTTTCCACATGCCTGCCGGACAACAAGCGATCTAGGAAATGGTGGCCAAGAAGTTCTTAAAGAAACATTAAAGGTTGACCTTGGTGCAGGAAAAAATGCTTGAAGAAATGGGCTTCTCGATGGGAAATGATCTAAGTTTATCTCAACTGATTCAGGTCCATAGACATGATACTTTTAAGGATTTGGCACGAAAGTCACCAGAGATTTTCACTAACATGTATCAAGCATTTCCCTCAAATACAATAGTATATTAATTCGTACTATGAATATATAGATTAAAGAGTAAAATTTTTCAAGGTATCCTGCTTGATCCTCACTTTAATTTCTCATTATATCATCATGATGTTTCCCATAGATCAACTGTTTAAATCTATTTCTTTTTGAAAATTCAAGGGGAAATCCTAATGGAATCTTGCTAATATTCTCTAATTCGGTTAAATATTCTTTTGATAATTCGAAATCCAAGCATCCCAAGTTATCCTTAATTTGTTGCTCTGTTCTTGCACCTAAAATGGGGATAAATTTTCCTCGATGCTGTTGTTGTCGAATCCAGTTTAATGCAACCTGGGCTGGTGATTTGTTTATCTCGCTTGCTATTCTTTGAACCGTTTTCGCAATTTCAGTACTTTTTTCATTAAATCTTGAACTTTCTGCTCTTTCTTCTTCGCCATACCTTTTAATCTCTGATGAATCCTTTAAATACTTACCTGTTAGAACCCCACCACCTAAAGGCCCCCAAGGAGTTACTGTCATCCTCATGCTCTTCGCCATTGGGAGCAATTCTCTTTCTGGTGACCTTTCGATCAAGCTATATTCAATTTGCAAACCTATGAAAGGTGTCCATCCTCGCAAATTTGCAATGGTATTTGCTTGGGATACAATCCAGGCGGGAGTATCTGAAATGCCAACATAAAGAATCTTTCCCTGTCTCACTAAATCATCTAAAGCTCTGACAACTTCCTCCACTGGTGTTAAATAATCCCAGGCATGCAACCACAATAGATCAATATAGTCAATATTTAATCGCTTCAAGCTAGCATTAACTGATTGAACGAGATTTTTTCGATGGTTTCCACTTTTATTCGGATCATCAGGATTCATTGATAATGAATATTTCGTGGCAATGACAAACGATTCTCGGTCTATTTGAACAAATTCTCCTACATATTTCTCACTCGTGCCTTCCATGTACTTATTTGCTGTATCTATAAAGTTTCCTTCACGCTCAACAAATACATCAAATATTTTCTTACATTCCTCTTTATTGTTGCCGAAATCCCCCCATTCTTTTCCAAATGTCATCGTTCCTAAACAAAGTTCCGATACCCGCAATCCACTTTTTCCTAAAAGTTTATATTTCAATTTATTTACCTCAATTATTCAATCATTTTTACAAATGTCTGTTGACAAAAACAATTAATAAGAAATTTAAATCTTTCAGTAATAAAACAAAAATCTCCCCCTTTAGGTTATTTATATGATGAAGAGAAAAAGTTAACAAAATACAAAGCTATTAATATAATTTTGTTAATAAGGCATTTAATGCATTATAGTATAATATCTAATAATTAAGAGGCTTATTGATAATGAGCGGTGGTCATAAAAATGCAATTTGGAGCATAAAATGGAGCCCAGACAATTCTAAATTAGCCTCTGGTTCAGATGATAAGACTATCATCATCTGGGATATCAAAAAAAAAATGATACAATCCATTT
Source organism: uncultured archaeon (assembly GCA_964600195.1). Taxonomy (GTDB): domain Archaea; phylum Asgardarchaeota; class Lokiarchaeia; order Sigyniarchaeales; family SOKP01; genus FT1-020. Next base: position 11,706 of record CAZRIR010000025.1, read on the forward strand.
TAAAAGATCATTCAGAAACTATTTCATATCTGGAATGGAGTCCTGATGGTAAGCATTTAGCCTCATGTTCGGAAGATGAATCCATTAAAATCTGGGATATAACCCAAGAAAAATGCATTACAACAATAAAGGGTTATATTGGTAATGTGTTAAATCAATTTCCCATTAAATGGAGTAACGATGGGAAAGAAATTTTCATTTATACTAATGAAGAACGAATTATTTCGGTTGATCCCTTCACGGGAACAATGAAAAATACAATTTTGTCTTTTGATGATGATTTTATGGGTTTGATCGAAGAGCAATTCAATAGAGCTTTTAGTTGTGAATCTGTAATGTCTATTTCATGGGATGAAAAAGCAACATTATTTGCTTTAGCTGATGTAGAAGAAGGTGAAATTTTCTTAGTTGATCTTAAAAATGGTAATTGTTTGAACAAAACAGATTCGGATGGAGATAGTGCATTTGTATCTTTATCTCCGAATGGTAAATATTTGCTCCGGGGTCCGAGAAGAATTCATAATGTTGATATTTATACTACAAATCCTTTGGAAGAGATTGCAACTATTTTTGGGGATTCGGAGCATGAAGTGCACACCGTGGCATGGCGTCATG
>CAZRIR010000026.1:0-11906 GCA_964600195.1 uncultured archaeon
CGTCCCGCATCCAATTACTATGACATTTTCATTAATTTGAGGTTTTATTTTAAGCACGCCATGAATAGCGCATGCAAGAGGCTCTGCCATGAGAGCCTCTTCAAATGTAATCGTATTGGGCAATTTATATACTTGCGATTGATGAGCAACGACATATTCACCCCATCCCCCGCCTGTATCCTTACATGTACCAAAGATCAAACCCGGAGCAATATCACCCCTATCGTTATTAGAACATAAATGATAATCACCTTCACTACATTGAGGGCATGTATCAATACCTCTTGATTTGCAACTAAAATTCGTATCACAAATTATTCTATCTCCAATTGATAATTTGGATACATTAGAACCAGTTTCAATGATGTTTCCAACTATTTCATGGCCAAGAATCATTGGAAATGAGGTAAAAATAGATTGTATCACTGAATTTTTTAATTTTACGATGTTCATGTCTGTTCCACATATTCCACCTAATTTTACCTTAATTTTAACCCAATCTTCGTTTATTAAAGAAAATTCAGGAACCTCTTGTAAATCGATTATTTCATGAATTTGAGGGGTAAATGTTGGATCATTCATCATTCTTTTCTTCAATTCACTATATTTTTCAATGGATATTGTTAGAGCGCGCATTGTTATTGATCATATTTTAATAAAAATACTTTCACATACAAATCAATAATAAATTGATTTAATGTATTGGTTATAATATTATATTTAAATTTATAAAAAATTATGAAAAAAACTAAGAAAAAATTAAATTAATTTGTTATTAAAATGAAATTACTCTCCTGCAGCGGCGGCAGCAGCTGCTTTTTGTAAAGCTTTCAGTTCTTTTTGAAGACTTTTTATTTCTGATTGAACTGCTTTAACACTCATTTTCTTATCTTTATCGATTTCTTTCAATTTTGTGTTTAAAGCTTTAGTTTTTCCACTTTTTAAAGTTTTAACTTCTTTTACTAAACCTTTAACTGCTGCTCCCTTTTCTTTTTTAGTAGCAGCCCATTCAGAAGCTTTTTCAGTCGCCTCATCTAAAAGCTTTTGTTCAGAAGTTAATTTTGTTTCTGCTTCTGCAATTTGAGCATCCCATTCAGCCTCAATTTCCTTTTCAGCAGAAGCTTCTTTCTTGTTCGCTTCTTCTGCTATTTTAGTAATTTCATCTTCTTTTGCACTTATTTGACTTTCTATTTCTGATTCTGACATGTTAAATATTTCACTTTTTTTTTAGTTAATTGATTATGTTGTTTTTTTTAATGTTAATTTTTTTTTTGATACAGATATAGTTAAATTCATTGTTTTTAACTATTTTGCATTGTTATTGAATAGAATAACATTCAATAAAGTATTTAAATTTTTTTTATATACGAGTGTTTAACCAAAGGATTCTATCCCTAAATTCACATGTTGAAATTTTTATCCACAATCATTACAATATTCGTTGTTTTTTATTAATTCAAAATCCATTGAAAGGATAATTTGCTTTTGATATAAAATCATTTATTAGATACAGTTATGAATTAGAAATCTGCTTCCAAGTTATTTAACTTAAATAAATAATATAAAGAATTCTAATTTTCTTCATTCAATTGTGAATTCCCAAGCACACCAGTAATCATCAGGATGGGAATCAGGAGGACAACAAATGCATTTCATTTGAATTCTTGGATCAATCGCCCGTGCAAAAAATGCATACTCTACAATTCCTACTTTTTTGCATGGAAAATCAGGTAAATCTTTACGTTTTCTAGCGGATTGAACCCGACAATCATTCATTCTAAATATACATCGTTCATCCGAAATTTCAATAACTTCTTGAACGTTAATATTAGCATAAACTCTGTATTTCAAGGCCTTAATGAGTGCAGGAATGCCCCCATTTTTAGGAATATTAAATCTTTCCATTATTCTTTTTGCTTCAATAACAGTAAAAACACTCCACGAATCAGCATCACATGTTATCGCATCTTCCATTCCAAAGCGTTTTTCGACAACCTGAAACCAAGTTCCATCAATGGCCAACCAATTTTTAGAAAGATCCACAATATATTCCATCAATTGTTCTTTTGATAGCTTTTCTAGTTCTTTATTCATTTTTCAATCATTTTAATCTTTTTATGTTAATTCATTTTCAATAAAATTTTCTAAAGTTTTGCCAAACTTGAATCCTAAAGCTTGAATTTTATTCGTGTTTGCGATATTTCTTTCAAGTTCATCCACTTCAGAAACTTTATACTCCACACTTGGTATTACTTCCAATTTATTTGAAATCATCTTAATTAATTGATTAATGGTATATTCTTTCAATCCCGAAAAATTGTATTCTTGAAAGTAACAATTATCATTAATTATAATTAAATCTAAAACCTTACATAGATCATTTATGTGAGTAAATGCTCTTTTTTGATTTCCATTACCATATATTATCAATTTTTCCCTATTTAGTAGTCGATTATTTATGATTGAAATGATGTTGTTTTGTTCTTTTCCATAAACCGAAAATGGACGAAAAATCGTATAATTTAACCCCATATATCCTAATGATTTAATGACCATTTCACCGATTAGTTTAGTATACCCATACAAGTTAATTGGATTTTTTTCCATTTTTTCATGTATGGGAAAAAACGGGGGCGTTCCAAAAACTTGTCCAGTTGATATATAGATAAAATGTTGTATGTTTGATTCTAATGCTTTTATGGCAATCTTTTCGGTAGCAAGAACATTTAAGGAAAAATAACGATCATAATTTTCTAAAATTCCTTCTCTAACTTTAGTAGCTGCTGCACAATGTATTATCACGTCAAATTTATTGATTTCGGGAAAGTTCCATTCATTTTTTAGGAAATCTTGAGTCCAAAAATCAATTTTACCGTCATACGACAGATTCAATTTCTCTTTTAATTTATTGATTGATTCATTTGAACTTCCATGTGCAATTACATGATATCCTTTTTTCAAATAGTATCTCGTGAGCCAAGAACCAATGTATCCTGTTGCTCCCGTGATTAAAAGATCCATCTTTCTCAATTATCACTCATTCCCAAGATTTAAGTTTAATAATTTTTTCATTGATAAAGATTTATTGAAAATACTAAAATAATTATTATTAAACTATGTAACTATTAGAACTATATAGTTCAATAGCATTTATTATTTTAAAAAATGAGATCTATTAATTTCAACCAAAATAGGCATATTTTTTTCCTACTTATAGCTAATATTTTTTGGGGATTCATTCCAGTTATAGTATCTGATTTATTTAAAACCATTTCGGTAATTACTATCATTTTTTTAAGGTTTTTCACGTGTGGTATTTTTTTTTTAGGTTTAGCTGTAGGATTAATTTTCTATAATAATAAATATACTTCAAATAGTAGAATTCCCCTCAATATTTTCAAAGAATTTTTTAAAGAGAGAAATAACCAGTTTTTAAATTTGAGACGTGTCTCTTATTTTGCAATATTGGGATTTTTTGGTATAATCATGCAAATTATTTTTTATTTTTTAGCATTAAAATTAACTTCCATTGGTTTTGTAATGATCGGATTTATCCTTTTTAACATTATCATGGCGGTATATCAGCACGGAAGGACAGAAGAGTTAGATATTTTTAAAATCCTCTACATCACGATGTTGTTATTTTCAATTGGAATAATAATTTTTGTTAAATTATTTGAAGCAAAATCTTTTTCGTTTAATGGACTTGTTTTTATGATAATCTTTACCATATGTATCACTTTTTTTCATATTTACATTAATAAGGATTCATATTCCCATTATGAATTAAAAATAATCACTAAAAATAAAATTTATAAAGTAGTTCGATTGCTACTCAAATTATCCTCAATGTTTTTAATAGGTATTGGATTCATGTTTATATTTATTATTATTTCCATTCTATTACCTCTTGAACCTATTTTAACGAATGAAATTACCAAATTTTTTAATGAATTCCTCAATATTTCTATTTATTTTAGATGGGAAGTCCTTTTTATTAATATTTTTTCAACGATAATTCCATATTTACTTATCTTTTTTGCTTATACTAATTGGAATCCATATAATCTTACTTATAATCAATGGAGTAGCATTTTATCAATAATTGAACCTATTACCGCGATTTTTTTTGGTGTATTATTGATTAGAGAATTTTTTCCCTTATCATTTTTAATAATAACCTTATTTATTTTGATCCTTTCTATTTTGTTGAGATACGTCCATGAAAATAACATTAAAGTAAATGCACTGCTTCTCCTATCAACAAAATTAGGAGTAATCAAGGAACTCCCATTAAAATTATTAAAATTTAGTGGAGTGAATAGTGTAGAGATTCTAATAGGAACTCATAAAATGCTTGTATCGGTGAAAAAAAGCTCAATAAAAGATTTATATTGTCTAAATGAAGAGTTACGAAAATTTAAAGAAATTAAAAAAATAAAAATTCTTTTTATTAACAAAATAAACAAACTATCAAATTAAATTAAAACAAAGAAGAAATACCATGACAATAAAAGCTGTTGTATTTATCAAATTACAAGTAAATGCCATGACAAAGGTAATTGAGAAGTTAAATGCAATTCCTCAAATAAAAAAATTAATGTCTTTAACAGGTGCTTATGACGCAATCGCAGAAATTGAAACAGAAACTTCGGATGAATTATACGAAATTTTTTCAGAGAAGATTGACCCGATTGAAGGTATAATTGACACAAATACTCATATAATAATGAAATCCTGGGAAAAGTAAAATGGTTAAAAATTCAATAATACTAACCTCAACTTATCACGATCCTGAATTAAAATTAAAGGACCAATTGATATCAGCAATACCTCTTTTAAAGACACTTTTTAAGTATGTCATCATTATATTGACCCCCTCAATGGATCGCAATAGTATTTCATTCTTGAAAGAGAAAGGATTCATTGTAAAGAGATGTTCAATCGACAGTAGAGTTGAAACATATAAGCTAGCTTATAAAAAAGCATTAGAGCATGTTGAAAATAAAAAAATCGAGAGAATCATGTATATTGATTTTGATCGTCTGGTTCATTGGATTAATTATCACCCCGATGAGCTTCAAGAATTGCTTTCTGATATTAAAGTCGATTATCTCCATATTGGTAGAACCTCAAGAGCATTTGATTCACACCCAAATACTCAAAAAGAAACTGAAATAATTGTCAATGAATTTGGTTCATTAATTCTTGAGTTTGATGCAACGTTAGATATCATTTCTGTTTGTCATATCATGACAATTGAGTTAGCCACAAAAATATTATCAGTAAGAAATAATACAGATTATGGATTTTATAGCACGTGGCCTATTCTCTTCTGGAAGTGGGCCGCTTCTAAAAAATATATAGAAGTAGAAGGGTTAGAATGGGAAACCCCCGATCGTTTTAAAGAAGAGATTGAAAAATTCAGCTACGAAAAATGGTTAATTCGATTTCAGAATTCATCAGAATGGAGAAATCGTGTAAATTTATTACATCAATGCCTTACTGAACTGCTCGATATAATAAACCTGAATTATACAAAAAAGTAACACTTATTTGTAAAACAAATGTTCGAAACAAAAAGAATAAATATGCAATCTTTCTTTTACCTCTTATTAGGATATATTATAGCTTTGATCTACAGCTTGTAAGTTGCCTACTTAGAATATAGTTTATGTTATACTATGAGAGTCCGAAGCATTGATTCCTATCGAGGTTTTTGCATCATCAACATCATGATGTCTCATTTAATCGGGGGATGGATCATATTTGAACAGGTTTGGCTTAATAGTATATATTTTGCAACCCTAGATGTTTTTGGAGCATGCGCTTTTATATTTATATCTGGAATAAGTATTTCAATTTTCTTTAATAAAAAAATGAAATCCTTCACGTTATTTGATATTACTAACAATAAAAAACTGTTTAGGAATGAATATTTAATTCGAGGATTTATAATTCTCATGATGTCATTTATAGCAATGACGTCACAGGCAATTTTTTTCTCGGATCCATCTTGGTTTTGGAATTGGGATATATTGCATTCTTTAGCTATTGCCCAACTTTTAGGCTATCTCTTTCTTAAAACTTCAAAAAAAGTTAGGTTGATTAGCGGAATATATCTTCTCATTCTTAACTATTTCATGTTTAATTTATTAGCATCTCATAATGGAGAGTTCAACATATTTGGAGGGATTTTTTTCTTTTTTTACAATAAAAAAATGATAGTTAATAATCCCTTATTACCTTCGTTAGCATTGTTCTTGATAGGAACGGTAATTGGAGAAGTATTTCATGATATAAAGCAAATTAATGATGTCAATGAAAGAAGGAGGATGGTGAAGAAGAGAATTTTATATCCATCAATCATATGCGGTAGCATTTTGATGTTAATTGGTATATATTTCAAGTTTCCTTCATTTCTAGCAAATAGAAGCGAATCTTGGTATTTTTATACATTAGGTGTAAATATTCTTGTTATTTCATTACTTTTTACAATGGAAGAATTTAAAGTATTTAAAAATAAGAAAGATTACAAATTCTTCTACTATTTTTCATTTTATTCATTAACTGTCTATATTTTCCATTATCTACTAGGTTACATATTCTTTCATCTATTAGATATTTATTTTTTCTTCATGTGTTTTGGAATAACAATCACGTTGCTAGCTATACTCTTAAAAAAATCACACGATCGCTTTGGATGGAGGGCATCGATAAAAGGGATAATTGGAAGAGTTAGCATTGAAATGGCAAAAAGAATTGAAAATACTTTTAGAATTCATAAATATTTAGAAAAAATGAATTAATGTAAAAAATAAAATTCATTACCATACAAGGTTGGTAATTACTTCTATTGCTGAAGAAGATTCTTTTTTACTCAGGATTTTTTTCATTCGTAGATCATTTATCGAATCTTCAAGCCGATTGTCTATATTCTTGATATTATCCATCAAGTTATTTTTTTCTGCGCTGGTCTCCACAAGATTGATGATTGAATTGTCTTTATTCATTAGATTTTCAAGTTGCTTCCTAAAATTTTCTTTCACTTTAGTGCTCACGATTTTACCCTTTTCAACTAATATTGGCAAAACAGGGATCCTCTGAGTTGTTCGATTGGAATTGGGATCGACAAAATAAAATATAAAGATTGGAATTCCAACAATTAATTCTTTTGTCTTTAATTCGATGGTATAATTGTTGATAAAGTTCTGAACATCAGTCATGTCAATATCTTTTACCCTTTCAATATTATCCAAGCAGGATTGCTTCTCATTTTTTATCATCGTTACAACATCTTCAGCAGAAGAGAGATCTGATTGTTGGGATTTATGCTTCTCATCGATTTGTCTTTGAACATCACGAATTTTTGTTTCTAAATCCCTCATTTTTGAAGAATGAGCCTTTTCATTATCCCGAATTTCTTGGTTTATGCTTTTTTCTACACTAGCAATGTCAGACTTGTATCTACTGATCGTGTTTCCCAAGGTCCTATATTGCAAATCCATGTCTTTTACTCCTTCTTGAATTAAAAACCAGTCTTTCTTTTCTATAGCTCCCTTTATCTTATCAACAGCACCCTTGACTGAATTCAAGTCATTATAACAATCTCCCGTCTTATCACTTATTTTATATTTTCCACTTTTCACTAATTCTTCGGGTGTTTTTTCAAATGTCCTATTTTTTTCAGCTTCTAATTCCTTATTTAATATTGCTAATTGTTTTTCCTCTTCGCTAGTATCAATCCTCTTTCCTCTAATTTTATCAACAGCGGTCGCACCTTTTTCAACCCATCTTTCGCATAATTTAGTAATTAGAGCTCCATAATCGTCAAGCATTTGATCATCCTTTTGAGAGATAAATTCATAAATTTCGGGTACTATTTTTGTTTGTTCAACACTTTTAGATATAGGACCACCCTCTAAAATAAAATAAGGTTCTCCAAAAGAACTCAATTCATATTGATTAATGAAGAAATTTTTAAAAAAATCCATCTCACTAGCATTAAATAATGCTTCTTGAATAACAACGTTTCTTTTAAAATTTTTAGGTTTTTTTAAGTATGTATTATTATATGCCTTCAAGGATTCCAAGAAGGATTGAGGATCGGCGCCTTTTATCACATTATCCGGTTTTACTGGTATCTGTGCAAATTTACCCATATTGAGCTTTTCTTGTTTATTTCCCAAATACGAACACACACATGCTCTAGTAGGATTTAAAGGTATGAGCTTAACAGGCCAGAAACATGTAGTTATTCTGTTCACTTTACCGAGTTTTTTAATTCTTTTCCCCAGAATATTAATACAATCAATTAATCCCATTGCTAATTCATCTAATAATGTTGCCTTGCTTCTTGTAGGGATTATATCTCCAAGGTTTATAAGATATGGTATTACATTTTGCATTTTTTATTCACTCTAATGTTTATATATGTTACATTTAGAAGTTTGATTAATTTAATAATTTTCGTGATTATTTGATATAATTTATCACGGAATAACTCAAATTTTTATAATTAGATGTCCTATAATTGTGCTTAAAATAAAATTTTGAAAAAAAGGTATTTATAGGTTTGAAACAGATGTATTATCAAAAATAAAAAACAAAAAATTAGTGTAAAAGATGTTGAATATCATCATTAGTCTTGCTGAATTTGTTGTTGGATTAGGGATCATTATATATTGGTTTTTTTTCTACAAGGTTGTAAAGAAAGATTCTAAAAAATCCATACCTTATATTACACACGAGAAGTCTTTTCCCATTGCAGATCTATGTTGGACAATGCCCAATTTATTTATTGCATCTTTAGGTGTTATTTTATCTCAGAGATTTGGAATATTTTTTTCCATTATTTCGGGAAGCTCCTTAATTTTTTTAGGATTACTTGATATCACATTCAATGTTCAAAATAAGGTCTTTTCTAACAATATTTCTGATACTATTATCCATCTTTTTATAAATCTTTCATGCCTGATTTTTGGTATAGTTTTTTTGGTATTTGGATGGCTCAATTTCTAGAAGCGTTATGGCATTTATTATTATTTACAAAAAATTAATGTAATAATTCTACTTTTTCCCAAATATATAACGTAGGGTATGAACATGCTTTCCTATTTCACCGTGCTCTTCTTCTTCATCAATTTCTCCGGTCTTGATAATCTGAATGTTCTTAAAGTGATCCCTTAAATCTTCTTCCGTAAAATAATGTACGGGTCTTCTTGGTTTACTTTCAAAAGTATTTTCTTCTATCTTTTTTCCCTTGCCAAAGCTTTTCTCATTATCTGAAAAAACAACAAAAAAAACCAATCCATTGGAATTTAATTGGTCCAAACATCTTTTCAAAAAAATTTCTCGTTTTTCTTTTTGGAATAAATGTAAGACATTAAAACAGTAAATTGAATCGAATTTTTGCTCTCTGATGGGGAGGTTTAAAACATTATCATGAATGAATTGAGTCTTCATGTCATGTTTTTTAGCCAAAACAAGAGCTTTTTGAGAGATTTCAATTCCTACTACTTCAAAGCCATTGTCTGAAAAAAGTTTCGTATTTCTCCCATAACCTGCACCAGGAACTAAAACGGTTCTTACTTTTCTTTCTTGAAATAATTTAAGCGCAATTTTTGCGGTTTTGCTCGGATTTTTTCCCCATATTTCTCCTTCTCGAAAAAATCTTTCATTCCAATACTCCATGACTATTTTTTTTCAATATTAATAGGTTTAAAGAATATGTATAAATAATTCATATGGGTTTTAATAATATTCTAATATAACTGGTTCTTCTCGAGTTGTAAAAAATGGATAAAAAAAAATATTATAAGAAACTGTTTTTATCCGCAGCAATATGGAATTGGATTGTAGGATTGACCTTATTAATGCTCTCTTTTATCAATCCGAATATTTTACCTTTATTTGGAGTTGAAACACCTCCAAGTTTAGTATTCATGCAAATGCTTTTCATCTTAGTTATTGTTTTTGGGATTGGATTGTTCATAGTATATCAGGACCTTGATAAAAATAAAGATATTGTGATAATGAGTATTATTGAGAAAGTTAGCTTTTTTGTTGTATACCTGATTTATTTCATATTTGGAGATGTAAACTTTTTAGTTTTACTTTTAAACATTATTGATCTAATTTTTGGAATCCTTTTCATAGAATTTATAGTTAATACTAAAAGACCAAAGGACTAAATAGGAAATTATTTTTTAAGCCTCATTTTATATTCAATTGTATTAAAGATGAATGAAAAAAATAAAAAAGATATGGATAAGAATCCAGATCATGATGTTGAAAAGCAATTAGATGCTTTATGGAATAATTGGGCATCACGACGGAGATGTGAAAGTACTCATGTTCCAGAATATGTTAGAAAAAAACAGGGAACTAAAAATAATTGATATTGTTCGAGATAAAATAGCATTTAAGGACAACATAACTATAAATAATTAAGAACAAATACAAATATTAATAAATATCTAATTTTGTAATAATGTATTTTTATCAAATGAATTTAATTCTGTTATAGGTGAATATTTTGTCACAACAAAACAAGAATAATGAAATGCTATCAAATTTAGAAAATTATAAGGACAAGCACTTTCATATAGATAAATTAATAGAGAAATTTATCGAACCAGGGTATAGAATTTTTATAGATTCAGGATGCGCAGAACCAATAGATCTTACAAAAAAACTAACCGATTTAGGACCTAAAATACCTGATATTGAAATTCTTCATTTCTTAAGTTTGAGTGACCTCGATTACTATAAAACTGCAGGCGGAATTAAAGATCTTTTTAGACATAATGCTTTTTTCATTGGAAAGAGTTTAAGAAATGCTATTAGGGTGGGAATGGCCGATTATACTCCCATGTTACTATCAGAAATTCCTCAATTATTTAAAACGGGACAAATGCATTTAGACACGGTACTCATTCAAGTAAGCCCTCCTGATAAGTATGGATTTTGTAGTTATGGTATTAACGTTGATATTGTAAAACCTATAGCCGATGCAGCAGAAAATGTTATTGCTGAAATAAATCCAAGCATGCCAAGAACCTTGGGAGACTCTTTCATCCATATCGATGATATTGATGGTTATGTAATATCCAATCATGATATAATAGAATTTAATTATGAAGCTCCTGATGATGTGGCCGAAAGAATTGGCACATATGTTAACACGTTAGTTGAAGATGAATCTACCATCCAAATGGGTATTGGACAAGTCCCAAATGCTTGTATTGATAAATTGGAAAACAAGAGAGATTTAGGAGTTCATAGTGAAGTATTTTCCGATGGTGTTGTTGATTTGGTAGATAAAGGAGTGGTGACATGTAAAAAAAAAACCATCCATAAGGATAAAATTATATGTTCTTTTGTAATGGGTTCCCGAAGACTTTATGATTTTGTTGATGATAATCCTCTTGTCGAATTTCATCCCTGTGATTATTGCAATGATCCATTCATTATAAGCCAAAACAAAAAACAGGTAGCAATCAATGCTGCTCTTTCCGTGGACTTGACAGGTCAAGTAAATGCCGACTCTATGGGTCATAAATTTTATAGTGGAATAGGAGGTCAAGTTGATTTCGTTCGTGGTTCCGCAAGATCTTTTGGGGGAAAACCAATAATGGTTCTCCCTTCTACGGCAACAAAATCAAATGGAGAAGTTGTTTCTCGAATCGTACCCTTTTTATTGCCGGGGTCAGGAGTAGTAATTACCAGAGGAGATGTTCATTACGTGGTGACCGAATATGGAATTGCTTATTTATATGGAAAAAGCGTGAGAGAAAGAGTTTTACAATTGATCAATATTGCGCATCCCGATTTTCGAGAGGAATTATTGGAACAAGCAAAAAAATGGAATTACGTGTTTTCTGATCAAATTTTACCGAAATCCA
>CAZRIR010000027.1:0-8885 GCA_964600195.1 uncultured archaeon
AATAAACCTTCCTAATATTAATTTAGGTTTCATAAAAATACCACCAAATATTATTTTAACGTTTTTAATTGTCCTTCCAGCTCTTGTTGTATGGTATTATATCACAATTAAATATTTCTGGTATCAAATCAATAAATTGAAGACTAAAATGGTATAATAACAATAATCTCATGAATTCTAATTGCGATCATTTCATAGAATTCTTTTTTTTATAATTTTTCAAAAATTTTTTCTAATTTCAATTCTGAAGATGTAATCCTTGTTAATTTGATATTCAATTATATATTATCGGTCTATATTATTAAAAAACGTGATTAAATCATCAATTTCTATAAATTCTTTAAATTTCTGATTTATATATTGGGTTGTAAATTATTAAAAAAATATTCTCCACAAAAAATTATGTAATGACGTAATAAAATTTAATTGAAATGCGATGTTAAAACTCTTATTATGGTAAGTAAGATTCGGAGTTTATTGTCATTATTACGAGTTAGGCAATATTACAAAAATGGTTTAATTTTCTTTGGGTTGTTTTTTAGTGAAAATTTACTCAATTTTTCATATTATTTTTCATTTATTATAGGTTTTATCGTTCTATGCTGCGCATCTTCAATTAATTACATAATTAATGATATAAAAGACATTTCTGATGATAAAAATCATCCTGAAAAGGTGAAAAAGAAACCACTTGCATCCGAAGAATTGTCCATCTTTTTTGCAATTCTAATGATAATATGTTTATCAATTATAATCATCCTTTCGTGGATTTTAATTCCAAATATACCTTTTTTCGTGATGGTCGTTTTTCTGATAATAACAGGACAAGTTTACAATCATTTATTAAAGAATTATGCTTTCGTGGACGTGATTACTCTGTCTTTAGGATATATTTGGAGGGCCCTAGCAGGTGGGTATCTCATTCAAATCCAACTTTCTCCTTGGTTGTTTATTGCAATATTTCAAATTGCTATGTTTTTAAGCATCGCTAAGAGGAAAGGTGATTTGATGATCTTAGGAGACAAAGAAAAAGCCATAGAGCATAAAAAAGTATATGATGTATATACTCCAAAATTACTTGACCAATTATATATCATGATCGGAGCATCGCTATTCATTACATATGCTCTTTATCTCATAAGTCATTTTAATTTAACATCAGAGGATCCTTCCCAATTTGTTTTTTACGAATTCATTTCAATATTTTCAATACCCGTTTTTCTTTACATAATAATGAGATATATGTATCTCACTACAAGTAAGCCAAAGATTGCCAGAAATCCTGAGCTAGCTATTTTTGACAAGGGGATTATTATTGCGGGAATAATCTTGGTATCTATTTTATTGTTCTCTTATTATTATGATAATTTCATAGATTTCCTAATTCAAATACTAAATATTTAGGGTACTTAGTTTGTTATCGGTAAAATTAGATTTACACGTTCATACCATCTATTCAAGGGATTCTATTATAAAACCAAATGATTTGGTCAATATTGCTTTAAAAAAAGGATTGAATGGATTTGCAATTACAGATCATGAAACTTTAAAAGCCTATAAGATTGTGAAGAAAAAAGCTGCACTTAAAAATTTAATTGTCATTCCTGGAATGGAAATTGAAACTCATATAGGAGAAGTCATTGGGCTTTTTATTGAAGATGCAATTGATATAAAAGATAATAATTTCTTTAATATTGTTGAAAAAATAAGAGACCAAAATGGATTAGTAATAATACCTCATCCTTTTGATTTTTTAAGACCTAATCATCTGAAATTAAACTTGATTTCTGATAATATCATTAAAAAATACATTGATGGTATGGAAATCATTAATTCTAGGATAATTTTTAAGAAGAGCGTGAATAAAGCAAAAAAATTTAGCCAGAAATATGAACTTTTTGAGACAGGAGGATCAGATGCTCATACAATAAAAGAAATTGGAAATGGATATACTTTCATTAATGAACTTCATGATTTATCTCATGAGAGCATATACAATTGTTTAAAATCAAAAAAATCGAGTAGTCAGGGGAAGCTTTCTTCACCTTTAGTTCATGTTATAACGGTATTTAATAAATTTAAAAAAGGAATGTATTTTTTTAATTAACAAATGACCTCAGAAAAACCTCAAATTTTTGTTATTAAGACGTCTCCAGAGACGGTTATTGAAGATTACGGGAAATTAATGCACTTAGCAAAGTATCAAAATTATTATTCAAATGATACGAAAACTATCATAAAACTCAATCTAAGTTGGTCAAAATTCTTTCCATCTTGCTCAAGTCCTCCGTGGCAGGTTGAGGGGGTCTTAAAAACGATGATTGATGATGGTTTTGATCCAAAAGAGATTTTTACAGCAGAAAATCGCACTGTTGTAACAAATATTTCGAAGGGTATTAAAGGTAATCGTTGGGGTGCAATAATCAAGAAATATGGCGCTTGGTTTGTACCATTAACTAAAGTGAAATTTGTGCCATATGAATCTTTACGTCCAAATTTTTTAGCTTTAAAAAACCAAAATTTACATGTTTTGGACTCAAAAATATTTCCTCAAGGTTTTAACATCCCGAAATTTTATTTAGGTAAAAATTTGATACATACACCGACAATGAAAACTCACGGGCATACTGGGGCAATAGGGGGAGACTTAAAAGAAACCGATGAAGAAATGAAAAATGGAGGAATAACTTGCGCTATGAAAAATGCTTTTGGCGGATTATTAACTAAGAGGAGACATTTTAGTCATCAATTTATGTCTGAAGTATTAGTTGATTTGCTCATAGTGCAAAAACAACTCCATCCAAATATTATGGCTGTTGTAGATGGGACTGTATGTGGAGATGGTGCTGGTCCACGAACAATGATACCTCGTATTAAAAATTATTTACTCGCGGGATATGATCAAGTTGCAGTGGATACTGTTGTAGCAAGGATGTTAGGATTTGAACCATTAAAATTACCAGCAATTAAACTTGCACATGATGAAGGATTAGGTTGTGGTGATTTTGACCAAATTGAAATAATTGGAGAAGATATTTCTAATTTTGATTGGAAATTTAAGGTTAAACGTAGTCTAGTAATTTGGGGAGATCAAATGGTTAGAAAAGGGGCATTGTCCTTTTTTAATCCACTCTTGCATAATAAGGTCTTCTTTGCCTTACCCATTTTAGGTTCTTTAATATATCATGACATGTTTTGGTATCCCATAATCGGTAAGCGAAGAGTGAATGATTATTTTAAATCTGATTGGGGTAAAGTTTTCAATAATTATCCTTCAATTAAAATTAAGGATTTAAATAAATTTTCTTAACCTAAAATTGAATCAATTTCTTTTTTGAAATCAAATTTTAGAGATTTTTTATCAATTTTAATGAAAATAAAAAATTCAATTGAACCCCCTTTACCTAATAGGGGTGATTTTATTAGTCCATGAGGATATAATTCATTCTCCTCACACCATATGATTAAGTTTTCTAGAATGCTTTTAAGTTGGATGGGGTCTTGAATTGCCTTGAATTTGGAGTTTTTATAAAAATCTGTTTCAAATAGAGGTTTTACTAAGGAAATGATTGCTCCTCTTTTTTTTAAGATAGTTTTGGCTCTTAATAAAATAGTTCTCAACGAAGCAAATGTTATATCGGTCGTTATAATATCAATCTGCTCATTTAAATGAATAAATTCTCGAACATCTACACCCAAAAGTGGTATGACTTTATTTTTCATTTTTTCACATTTCAAGGATGGATGAAGAAGATCTTTCGCAGTGTCGATTGCATATACTTTTTTAGCACCATGTTTTATTAAGCAGTCCGTAAAGCCCCCTATTGATGCGCCCATATCAATGCAAACTTTATCTTTTATGGATAAAGAAAAACTTTGTATCGCATGCTCCAATTTAATTCCTCCTCGACCAACATAGGGAAAATCCTTGATGAGCATTATATCTGAAAGATTATCAACTTTTTTTCCAGGTTTCGTCACTTTTAGGGTGTTTACAAGCACAAAACCATTTCGTATTAACCATTGCGCTTTTGATCGACTATCAACTAAACGTCTTTCCACAACAAGTAGATCGATTCTTTCTTTCATTGAAAAATTATTTTATTAATATATTAATTGAATTTATTTTATTTTATCAATGGTCATTTGAATTAACTTTTCAGAAGACTCTATTAATGATAAATCTCCATTTACTAGTTTATAAATCAATTCTTTTAATATTTCTGATGAATCATCAGGATTATAATGAAAATGATTGTTATAGTTTATTATACTAATTCGCTTATTTTTTATATCTGAAAAAATTCTAACAAAATTTTCTTTATTAATCTCAATACCTTCTCTCAATGCCAAAATAAGAGCAGAGGCTTCATGTTTTGGGATCTTATTCTCTTTATTATAAATTCGTATTTTCGATGTTTTCGACTCATCAATAAGAATGATCTTTATCTGGTCAAATTCTTTAAAATGCCTGAAAATATTACTTACAACTTCAAGTGTTGTTTCTAAAACGCCCATTCCCACTTTAAAAATTAAAGCTAATTCATAATATTGATTTTCTTGTAAAAATGTAAAGTATTTCTTAGCTTTGTCCAGTAAATCGTCTATATTATAGAATGTGTGTGAAATAAGATAATAATCATCTAAAAATGCGGCTAATCCAATATGTTTAGTGCCAGGATCAATTGAAAAAAGGAATTCAGTGTAGTCTATTTTATATCCAATACGATAGGTTGAAATAACTCGTGTCATGTACTTATCAAAGTTTTCTTTTTTGCCATAAGCAAGTATTTTGACTATTTTTTCATTAGGATTTCTAATATTAGCAAGTTCTTCTTTTGTTGTAAGAATTACACAGGGCACGTTTGGAATTTTTTTTCCAAAAGTCAAAATTTTTGCTTTAATTCCCAGTCTGATCAGTTCTTTATTTAGTTTATAAAAGAACTTGGAATTTGCACTAAATATGAAAAAATTTAACTTGTTTTGATGCAATTTATTTATAATAATATAATTTCACATTAAAAGTTTTAATCTTGATATTTCCTTTAACAAGATTGAATGAGTTCTTTGAAGAGAAACTCCCCTTCAATGGTATTATTTCTGTATATGGGGATTTTGGGGTAGGAAAAACTACATTCTCACTTCAAACATTAATAAATACCGTGTTATCCGATGAGGACGTCATTTTTATATATACCAAAAGAAATATCCCATTAAATAAGCTAAAAATGCTTATCAATGAAAAAAATACTTTTGATATTAAAGACATTACAGATAAAATAAGCATTTTAAAAATCTCAAATTTTGAAGATCTTAGGAAATTATCATTCAATATAGAATTTTTCATATTAGAAAAACAAAATAAAAAAAAAAAAATTCCGAAACTAATAATCATTGATTCGATAACTGATTTGTATAGAATTAGCCTCAATAAAGATAAAAAAGAGATAAATATCCGCTTAAATTACCAATTAAATCAAATATTAGCAAATCTACAATATCTAAATCGAAAATTTGGTATAGAAATCATCATTATTAATGATATAACACGATTTAATCAAGAGGATCAAAATTTTGAGATTCAAAGTGGAGGAAAGGTTATGAATTATTGGACTTCGATTTCAATTAAAATTTCAAGAACCCAAGTACCCAATCAAAGGTCTTTTGAGTTGATAAATAGTCAAGAAAATAATAAAATAGAAATGATAGCATCTTTAACAAAAAATGGTTTTTGATAAAATTTCATAATTCTTTTAAAATGATTATATTCTCTCAATTGTATAATAATCTGTTTTTTTAAGATAAATTTGATAATTTTAATAGCTATTAAAAATATCTATCAACTTTTAATTTTTTTGGAAAAATAACTTTAAATAACCGAATATTATTTTAATAATGACTATGAGTGAAATAAACGAAAATGTTAAGTTATCTCGTTGGTTGGAAGAAAATGTTCCTCAATATCTTCCAAATAAAGGAGAATTAATTGATATTATTGACACTATTGCCGAAGCAACAATTCCAATCCGAGGTCTCCTAGAGAAGGGAATCACCTCCCGTGAAATTGAATATAGGATGAAACTAGAAGAACATGTAAGTGGTACAAGAAATATATATGATGAAGAACAAATTCATGAAGATATTTTAACTCATTCAATAATCCTTAAAGCATTACAAGAAGGGGAAGTTGATTTTTTATTTGTTGCTTCAGAAGAAGCAGAACCAGTTCTAAGTCACGGAACTTTCGGGATTACGACAGATCCTGTTGATGGGTCTTCTAATGTGGCAGTAAATAGAACTGTAGGGACGATTGTGGGAATTTATAACGAAAAAGGAGAAATAGTTGTGGGTATGTACATACTCTATGGTATCTTTACTAATTTAGTTCTTGCTATAAATGGAAAAGTTGCAGAATTTATTCTTGATACCTCCCCTTATAGCATGACTTTTTACCACTATGTATTTTATGAATTTATGATAATGCCTGATAATGAAGAAGGTGGAATAAGGTGTCTTGGTGGAGATTTTAATCAGTGGTCTAAAAAGTGCAGAGATTATGAGAAAAATTTAATTGATCACCACTTCAAAGACCGGTATAGTGGAAGTTTCGTAGGAGATTTTCATGCTATCATTAGATATAGTGGTGTTTATGCATATTTTTTGCAAGGGGATAAAGCAAAACTCCGACTATATTATGAATGGCTTCCACTTGCTTTTATCGCAAAAACTCTAGGAGGAGAGTTCTTAATAATCGATAAAGATGATAAAGTTCGAGAGATTGATACGATAGATCCATTGACAAGTTCAAACATTAAAAAAATACACTCTACTACTTGTGGAGGTTTATTGGGTAATAAAAAGGCTGTAGATTTATTTAAAAAATTATAGCTGTTATTGAAAAAACGCGATCTTGGAGAGTTCCCTTAAAATAAAATTTCTTCTCTTAATAATAGAAGCTAATATTAAAAAATGAAAGAATTAAACGAAAATCTTATTGTAAAAAAGGAAGGATTTGCTAAATTTTATATGTATAAAATAGATAATGATGTAATTCCCTCCAAATCCATGAATGTATTTTACAATAAAAAGATGATCATTAATAGAGATATTTCCAATCTCGCTATCAATGCTTACAACCAATTGTATGATCAAGATCTTAGAATTATCGATTCAATGGCCGCTTCGGGAATCGGTTCTATTCGCATTTTATTAGAATGTGAAAATATAAGAAAAATCTATATTAATGATATTAATCCTGTTGCAATCGATTTGATTAGAAAAAATCTGATATTAAATGAACTCGATGAAATATTTAAAGATCAAATCAAGTTATCCAATAAAGAAGCAAATTATTTATGTTTGGAACTTGCTCAGAATAGAAAAAAAAAAATTAATAACAATTTCCAAAGACCTAATATCGTTTCAATTGACCCATTTGGAACCCCTAATAAATACGTCGATTCTGCTTTTAAAGTAATTCAAAATAAGAATGGTTTGATTTGCATAACTGCTACTGACACCGCAGTCTTGTTTGGAATAAGACCAGAAGCTTGCCTGAGGAAATATATGTCAAAACCTCTTCATGTGGAATATTGTAAGGAAGTAGGGGCCCGCATCCTACTTCATTTTATTTCGAGAATGGCAAATGTAAACGATTTAGGGATCATTCCATTATTAACCTTTTATTCAAATCATTTTATCAGAATATTTGCCCTGACTGTTAAGGAGCAAAAGCAGATTTCGGATTTATTTAGAAATTATGGACATATCCTTCATTGTAAGAAGTGTAATTATCGAATGCAAATTGATGATAATTTTCTTAAATTCAATCTTGTATGCCCAATATGCAAGGACAATGCTAAAATGGTACATGCAGGGCCTTTATGGATTGGAAAAATTCATGATGAAGTTTTTTTAACGAATATGATAAATCAAAACAATTTTTTAAACCTTGATAATAAAAAGAAAATTGAAAAGATTTTACAGTATGCTCTCGATGAAATAAATATGCCAATCTCTTATTATGATGTTCATAAATTGAGTCAGAAGTTAAAACTTTCTAATGTCCCTGAGATGGAAGCCATTCTTGATGCCATAAATCAAGAAGGATTTAAAGCATCGAGAACTCATTTTGATTTTACAGCAATCAAAACTGATATGAATATTTTACAACTAATGCAACTATTTTCGAGAGAGTGGTGAAATTATTTTTGACAAAAAATCCCAAAAAGCATAAAACCGATCCACACTATAAACAAGCAAAACGAGAAAATTATCGTGCTCGATCTGCATATAAACTATTAGAAATTAATAAAAGGTTTAATTTATTTAAAAGAGCTTTTTATATTTTGGATTTAGGATCAACACCAGGATCATGGCTTCAAGTTGCACGAAAAATTGCAGAAGAAAACCTAGAAAAATATAATGATGGATATTATCATAGAGATCATTTTAAGATTTTAGGAATTGATGTTAAATCTATCTCACCTATTGAGGATGTAAAAACTCTGAGAATGGATTTTACCTTACCAGAATTCAGGGATGAAATCTGGAATTATTTTGGAAAAAAAGTTGATTTAATTTTGTCAGATGCATCAATAAAAAAAAGTGGAATTCAATTTAGTGACGATATCAATCAAATTAAATTATGCTATGAAGTCCTTGAAATTGTAGATTTATTTTTAAAAAAAAAAGGTTCATTGGTAATCAAGGCATTCCAGGGTTCTGATTTTAACAAGTTTTTTTCTGATATGAAAAGAGAATTCAAGTATGTAAAATCCTATAAACCAAAAAGTTCTCGACAGGACTCGAATGAGATTTATCTCGTGGGAATAAAAAAATTATGGTAGATTCTCATCTAAATATTCTTGAATCCTGTCAAAATC